>JAYSYB010000338.1:0-1543 GCA_043716775.1 Rubrivivax sp. | reverse complement strand
GGCGCTGGCTCTCGGCCTGGGCGTTGACCAGGTCAAACAGGCGGTTCAGCGACTGCACCAGCGGACGCACCTCGTCGGGTGAGCCTTTGGCGTCCAGTGCCGACAGATCACTGGGCGAGCGCCGCTCCACTGCCTCTTTCAACTCGATCAGCGGGCGCAGCGCGCGGCGCACCGCCCAGCTGACCGCGAAGAAGGCTGCCACCATCAACACCAGGTTGGGCAGCGCGACCTTGAACCACAACAAGCGCAACCATTGTTGGCGCGGGTCCGATCCATCGGCCAGCCGCAATACCAACTCACCGGCCACGGTGTTCATACGCTGGCTGACGATGCGGTAGGTCACTCCGTCAAACTCCTGGCTGGCAAACTCGGGATCGCCGGTGGCGGGCGGCATGCCACTCAACCACGCGTCCCCCAACAAAACGCTGCCATCGCGACCAACCAGCGCAAATGCCGACACTCCGCGGCGTTCGTTCAAAAAATCTTCCAGCCGGGGCGCGGTGAGCAGCACCGGGGGGTCTGCTTCTGTGGCTCCATGCGCCACCACTGAACCGGCTAGCAAGGGAACCAGGGCCAACAACTGCCGGTCTTGTTGCAACGCCGCGCCGTCGGCGGAGCGAAAATCAAACCAGGTGTTCAGGGCCGACAGCACAAACAGCGGCAACAACAGCAGCAGCAGCAAGCGCCGCTGAAGGCCCGATGCCATGCCTACTTGTGCGGACGGTGCCACCAAAGCCTCACGCCGCAGGATCGACCGGTTCCACGCCCGCGTCAACCGACGGGTTCAACAACTCCAGCCTGTACCCGAAGCCGCGGATCGAGCGCAGCGCCAGGCCGTGGGGTTCCAGCTTGCCGCGCAGGCGCGAGATGTACACCTCTACCGCATTGGGCGTGATTTCTTTGTCCCACCCCGTCAGGGCCTGCAGCAGCTTGTCTTTGTTGGCCGGCTTGGGGGCCTGCAACATCAGGTATTCCATGACCGTCCACTCGCGCGGGCCCAGCTCGATGGGCTGGCTGGTGCCACCCGTACCACCGGCGCGGATGCAGGCCTGGCGCAGCGCCGTGTCCAGCTCCAGCGGGCCAAAACTCAAGATGGCCGAGGTGGCAGCTTGCGATCGGCGCAGCAGCGCCCGCAGGCGGGCCAACAGCTCGGGCAGCTCGAAGGGCTTGACCATGTAGTCGTCGCCGCCCACATCCAGCCCCTGCACGCGGTCTTGCAGTGCATCGCGCGCGGTCAGTATCAGCACCGGCATCGCGTGGCCGGCTTTGCGCAGGGTCTGGGTCAGCACCAGTCCGTCCATGCCGGGCAGGCCGATGTCGATGACGGCCAGATCGAAGGTCTCGGCGCGGGTGACCTCCAGCGCACGCTCGGCGCTGCCAACCCAGTCCACCGCGTAGCCCGCGCCGGTAAGCCCCAGCTTGATGCCGCTGGCCACCATCACATCGTCTTCCACCAATAAGAGTCGCATACTAAAACCTCCTTACGTGGGCGGCCGCGGAACCGGCTTCGCCGGGCCGCTGGCTGCGCGCCCCCTGGGGGGGG
>JAYSYB010000337.1:0-4975 GCA_043716775.1 Rubrivivax sp. | reverse complement strand
AGGCGAAGCTGCCGACAACCTTTGTGATTGCCGGCAACGTCGCCACCCCCGAAGCCGTGATCGACCTGGAAAACTGGGGCGCCGATGCCACTAAGGTGGGCGTAGGCCCGGGCAAGGTCTGCATCACCAAACTCAAGACCGGTTTTGGTACCGGCGGCTGGCAACTCAGCGCGCTGAAGTGGTGCGCGCGCGTGGCCACCAAACCGATCATTGCCGACGGCGGCATCCGCCACCACGGCGACATCGCCAAGAGCGTGCGCTTTGGTGCGGCGATGGTGATGGTGGGCTCGCTCTTTGCCGGCCATGAAGAGTCGCCCGGCGCCACCGTGGAAATGGATGGCAAGCGCTACAAGGAGTACTACGGCAGCGCCAGCGACTTCAACAAGGGCGAATACAAGCACGTTGAAGGCAAGCGCATCCTGGAGCCCATCAAAGGCACCCTGCCCGACACGCTGCGCGAAATGCGCGAAGACGTGCAAAGCAGCATCAGCTACGCCGGCGGCCAGGTGCTGGCCGACCTGAAGAAGGTCAACTACGTGATCCTGGGCGGCGAAAACGCGGGCGAACACTTGTTCATGTAGCGCCCGCGCGCGATGGCTCAGCGCGGGATCATGCCCGGGCTGGCATCACCTTCGTTCAGGCTCCTGGGTGCCGTGCCGGACCGCCTGGCGGCCAGCGGAAACGCACGTTCTGCGCTGGCTGTGCCCGCCGGACAGGCGCCGGTGTCGGCAGCCCGCTTCGCAGCGCTCATCAACGGGTCACTGCTACCGCCTTGCACCGTGCTGAAGTCTTCGGCCACCGCGCAGGTGGGTGCAAAGCCATCGAAGTAACGCCCTTCGTTGCGCTGGTTCACGCTTTCAAAATTGACCACGCTGTAGGTGCGCCCGCACGAACTGGTGGGCAGGAAGCCCACCGGTTTGCCGCAGCTGGTTTCGCCGACCGCCACCACCTCAACCCCGGCGCCGCGCAGGCCGTTGATGACCTGTTCACTGGCCGAACAGGTGCGCCGGCCCATCAATACAAAGACACGCGGCAGGCTGAGTGCGGAACTCTGGCTGCTGAAGGGGTAGCTCCGGTTGTTGCTGCTGGCGCGTTTGTCGTTGTAAAGCAGCGAGGCGTAGTTCAAGCCGTTGCCGCGCGTGCCGGCGATATAGGAGGCCAGCGTGCCGCCGGTCGACACCAGGCCGCCACCGTTGTAGCGCAGGTCCAGCACCACGTCCTGCACGCCTTCGGAGCGGAAGCGCGAGAACGCGGTTTCCAGCGGCGCCAGGGCTTGCGACACCATGTCCTTTACCGACACATAGCCCAGTCGCCTGCCGCCTGCGGTGGTGATGACGGTGGTGCCGGTGACGGGCGTGAGGTTGAAGATGTCGGCCCGCAAAGTGACCGTGCGGTCTACGCCATTGCGACGCAGCGACAACGTCAGCATGTCGCCGGCCTGCTGCGGCGTGAGCACTGCAAAGTCGTCGTCAGCCGCAACAAGCTCGCTGGCAGCACGGCCGTTGATCGTCAGCACGCGGTCACCGCGCTGCACACCCTGCGCAGCGGCCGGCGATAGCGGCTCGACGTAGCGCACGTAGAGTGGCAAAGCACCGTTGCGGTTGAGCTCCCGGCCGGCGACGGACATGCCATAGCCCAGCGTTGCGCCGGCGCCAAAGAAGCGGTTGAAGGACTCCGTGGTCTGGCTGCCGCTGTAGCGGTCGCTCGGAAAGTCAGCGCTGCTGCCGGTGTACAGCAGCGCGTCGAAGTACCCCTGCACGTCGGTGTAGGCCCGGGCGTCGGGTTGCGGTGAGATGCGGTACCAGAAGTACCACTCGTTCATGTAGTCGCCCAACCACGCCTTCTGCCCAGCTACGCTGCAATCGGTGGCTGACGGCGGGGCGTAACCGCCCGAGTCACTGCCCGAATCGCCGCCACATGCCGCCATCAGCAAGGGCATGAACAGCGCAGCGAGCGCGTTGCGTGGCGTTTTCAGGGTGCGGGTTGGCATGGTCTTGTGTCTTTCGGGAAACAGACGGGGCGGCGGGGGCCGACACCTACAATTCAAACTCTCGCCGCAGCCCTTGCGTTGACGGGGAACGCACACCGTGTCGCTTCACGTTGTATCGCTTTGTGCCCGTCCATCTGGCACGGCGCCCACAGGATAGCCCCCGCCACCATGACCGAGCTTGCCAAGTCCTTTGAACCCGCCGCCATCGAAGCCCGCTGGGGCGCGGCCTGGGCCTTGCCGGGTGTCGTGACGCCCACGCTGGACCCGGCCCGCCCTTCCTTCAGCATCCAGCTGCCGCCGCCCAACGTGACGGGCACGCTGCACATGGGCCACGCCTTCAACCAGACGATCATGGACGCGCTGACCCGCTACCACCGCATGCGGGGTCACAACACGCTCTGGCTGCCGGGCACCGACCACGCGGGCATCGCCACGCAGATCGTCGTCGAGCGCCAGCTGCAGGAAACCGGTCTCTCGCGCCATGATCTGGGCCGCAAGAATTTCGTCGCCCAGGTGTGGGACTGGAAGGTGACATCGGGCGCCACCATCACGAACCAGATGCGTCGCATGGGCGACAGCGTGGACTGGTCGCGCGAGTACTTCACGATGGACGACAAGCTCTCGTCCACCGTCACCGAGACCTTCGTGCGCCTCTTCGACGAAGGCCTCATATACCGCGGCAAACGCCTGGTCAGCTGGGACCCGACGCTTAAAAGCGCGGTGTCGGACCTGGAAGTCGAAAGCGAAGAAGAAGACGGCTTCCTGTGGCTCATCCGCTACCCGCTCGAAGACGGCAGCGGCTCGGTGGTGGTGGCCACGACGCGGCCGGAGACGATGCTGGGCGACACGGCCGTGATGGTGCACCCTGAGGATGAGCGCTACGCGGCGCTGGTCGGCAAGAAGGTGCGGTTGCCCCTGTGCAATCGGCTGATCCCGGTTATTGCCGACAGCTACGTCGACCGCGCTTTCGGCACCGGCGTCGTCAAGGTGACGCCCGCGCATGACGTGAACGACTATGCCGTTGGCCAGCGCCACAACCTGCCCATGATTGGCGTGCTGGACCTGGATGCCAAGGTCAACGTCCACGCGCCCGATGCCTACCGCGGCCTGGACCGTTTCGTCGCGCGCAAGCGGGTGGTCGCGGACCTCGACGCACTTGGCCTGCTGGTGGAAACCAAGAAGCACCGCCTCACCGTGCCGCGCTGCGCCCGCACCGGCCAGGTGGTGGAGCCGATGCTCACCGACCAGTGGTTCGTGGCCGTCAACAAGGCCTCTGCCGACGGCATGAGCATCGCTGAACGGGCACGGCAGGCCGTCAGCAGCGGCCAGGTGCGTTTCGTGCCCGAGCAATGGGTCAACACCTACAACCACTGGATGGACAACATCCAGGACTGGTGCATCAGCCGCCAGCTCTGGTGGGGCCACCAGATCCCGGCCTGGTACGGCACAGGCGGCGAATTGTTCGTCGCGCGCAGTGAAGAAGAAGCCCGCGCCCGCGCGCATGCCGCGGGGTACAGCGGGCCGCTGACGCGCGACGAGGACGTGCTCGACACCTGGTATTCCTCAGCGCTGGTGCCCTTCTCCACACTGGGCTGGCCGGCAAAGTCAGTGGAACAGGATCTGTTTCTGCCCAGCACCGTGCTGGTGACGGGCTTCGACATCATCTTTTTCTGGGTTGCCCGGATGATCATGATGACGACGCACTTCACCGGCACCGTGCCCTTCAAGGATGTCTACATCCACGGCCTGGTCCGCGACGCCCAAGGCCAGAAGATGAGCAAGAGCGAAGGCAATGTGCTCGACCCGGTCGACCTGATCGACGGCATTGCGCTGGAGCCCCTGCTTGAAAAGCGCAGCACCGGCCTGCGCAAGCCCGAGACCGCACCGCGCGTGCGCAAGCAGACCGAGAAGGAATTTCCCCAGGGCATCCCCGCCTTCGGCGCCGACGCGCTGCGCTTCACCATGGCCAGCTACGCCACGCTGGGCCGCAACATCAACTTCGACAGCAAGCGCTGCGAGGGCTACCGCAACTTCTGCAACAAGCTCTGGAACGCGACCAAGTTTGTGCTGATGAATTGCGAAGGCAAGGACTGCGGTCTGAAGGAACACAGCAAGTCCGAATGTGCGCCCGCAATCCTGGACGACAGCGGTCGGGTCACGCGCCAAGCGGGGCCCTTCCACGGCTACATGAAGTTTTCGATGGCCGACCGCTGGATCAGCGGCGAACTGCAGCGCGTGGAAGCCGCTGTCGCGGAAGGCTTTGCCGACTACCGGCTGGACAACGTGGCCAACGCTGCCTACAGCTTTGTCTGGGACGAGTACTGCGACTGGTACCTGGAAATCGCCAAGGTGCAAATCCAGCACGGCACCGACGCCGAACAGCGCGCCACCCGCCGCACGTTGATTCGAACTCTTGAGACCGTGCTGCGGCTCTTGCACCCGCTGGCGCCATTCATCACTGCCGAGTTGTGGGACACCGTGGCCGTGGTGGCAGGCCGCAGGGTGGCCGGCGACACGCAAACCGTGGTCACAGCAGCCTACCCCAAGGCGCAGCTGGAGAAGGTCGATCCAGCGGCCGACGAATGGATGCGGCGGCTGAAGACCGTGGCTGCAGAAATCCGCCGCCTGCGCAGCGAAATGAGCCTGTCGCCCGGCGACCGCGTGCCGCTGCTGACGCTGGGGGACGAGACCTTTGTGCGCAGCGCCACGCAGGTGCTGCAGGCGCTGGCGCGGCTGGCCGACGTGCGCGTGCTGGACGGTGAAGCTGCCTTCGCCGCGGCCACGCAGAGCACGCCGGTGGCGCTGTGCGGTGACTTACGGCTGGCGCTGCACGTGCAGATTGACGTGGCCGTGGAACAAGTGCGGCTGGACAAGGAAATCGCGCGCCTGCAGGGCGAGATCGTCAAGGCCGAGGCCAAGCTGTCCAACGAGAGTTTTGTCGCCCGCGCGAAAGCGTCTGTGGTCGACCAGGAACGGGCTCGGCTC
>JAYSYB010000336.1:0-1544 GCA_043716775.1 Rubrivivax sp. | reverse complement strand
GCTGGCGTTCCCGTTATCACCAGATACAGCCCTGGATAGCGACCCGCATCGATCTCGTCGATCCACTGGCGCAAGGCGTTCAATCCTCTTTCTCGGGTGTCGGTACGCATGCGCTGCAGCGTTTCCACCTCGTCGAGCACCATCACCAGGCCGGAGAACCCGCTGTCGCGCAGAATGGTCAACAGGCCGACAAGAAAGTTGGTGGCGCCGAAGTGATCGAGGTCGCCCTTGATGCCAGCCGCACGCTTGACGCTCGCCGCCACATTCGGCTGTCCCGCGAGCCAACTGATGAGCCCATCTGCCAACATGGCGTTCCCGGCGGCCAAGGCGGTACGATAGGTTCGCAATACTGCTGAGAAGGCTGGCGCAGTCTTGCTGATTGCACCGAGCCTGGCCTCCATCAGCGCGCTCGTGCGCAGCAGGAGCCCCTCAGCATCGCTGGCGTCGATTGAAGCGTCAGCCAGCACATCCTGCTCCAAGGCATAGAACCAGCCGTCGATCACGCCTCGAAATGCGCCGCTCGCTGTGTCGGCCGTGCCCAGGTGTTCGACCAGGCGACGGTAGACCGTCTCCAGGCGGTGCAGTGGTGTCTCGGTCTCGTTGATTTGGACTTCCGTGGCTGCGAAGCCACGCGCACGCGCTCGTTCCTGCAGCCAGCGGCCGAAGAAGGTCTTGCCGGTGCCGTATTCTCCACGTACCGCCTTGAAGCCACCGCGTCCCGCGCTGACCGATTCGAGTTCGATGTCGAGGGTCGAGGCGAACGAGTCGATTCCAACGGCCAGCACGTCCAGACCGCTGCTCGGTACAGTGCCGCGTCGCAGTGCGCTGACGATGTCCTCCCGGCGAGCGGAACTGATCATCGGTGGCCTCTTGGGCCAGGCAGCCGGAACTGCTGATGCAGCAGCACCATGTTGAGTTCGACCGTACCAGCTGTTTCGTCAACGGTCATTACGGACGCCTGATCGACGTTCAACAGTCGTCTGACCGCGCTGAGCAAGCCGCCTATCCGCACCTCGGGCAATGACAGCCGGTGCGCCAGGGCTGCCCTGGACAGCTTTCCGCCACGCTCGGACAGCGCCGTCAGAAGCAGTCGCATTTTTTCATCGGGCGGAGCGACGCGCGCGGCCAATTGCCGCTGAGAAGCGTAGATCGTGCTTGCCAGCAAGGCGCCGATCCAATCGACTGTCGCCGGCTGGTTTGAAGCCTCAGGTGACGGCAGATCGACCGACTCGAACAGTTCGGGCTGCCGTTGCTGCGCAATTGCTTTTCGTGGCGATGGTTTCGCTGTTGCCGCGGATATCGATTGCACGCCCGACGACTTCGGCATGGGCGGCAGTTCCCACCACTCGGGTTGGGCGGGCGGCGCTGCGTTCCAGCCGGCCAGGTTGAATCCAACCGGCACGATCACGCTCAATGGCACCGTGACTTCCTGGGGCGACAGCCCCCCGTGATACCCGTTCTTGCGACCCGCATATCGGGTGCTCTCTCCCCACAGGCACACCACCGCATTCAAGCCGTCAGAGGTGACCACCCGTCCCCCGCTG
>JAYSYB010000335.1:0-15034 GCA_043716775.1 Rubrivivax sp. | reverse complement strand
GGTTCCGTGGACAGGCGCAACTGCGCGGTGGCTGGACAGGCGGGCAAGGGAGCCTCGGGGCTAAGGAACCGCTGAACGGTCACACATCCAGCAGACGTATTTCAAGCTGGCAGACTTCAATGGATTCGGTGAGGTTCACGGCCCGAGTCAGGCGGACTGGCGCCCGGCGGCTGCTCTTTCGGTGCTGCACCGTAAGGGCTGCACGGAAAGGGCAGCAGACTCAGACGCGAGCGTCAGCCTCTATGCGCCGCCGGTGCCAGCCCAGCAGGCCCATGAGACCCAGGCCCAGCACCGCCAGGGCAGGTGTGGGCAGTTCTGGCACCGCACTGACATACGCATTGCGGTAGTCGAAGCCCGAACTGGCACTGAAGGCTGAGAAGTTGGTGACGGGCAGGTTGTTGGCGTCCCGCAGTTCGGTGATGCCACCCCAGGCGATGGTGTTACCCAGGTCCGACCAGCTGTCGGCACTGACCTGCCCGATGCTCAGGTTCACCGAGGTCCCGGCGCTGGCCCAGCCCCGCATGTCGAGCTGCAGCCGGGCGCCGTTGTTGACCATCTGGAAGGTGATCGTCTGCAGGCCGGGCAGGCCGCTGCTGATGCAGCCTGGCGGCGTGCTGAAGCTGGTGCGCGCGCTGCAGTCCAGGCCAGCGCGCAACTCGGCCAGTCTGGGCCCGTTGACGCCCTGCATCACGCGCACCCAGCTCTGCCAGTCGCTGAAGCCATCGGCCCGGTTCTGCTGGAACATGCCATTCCAGCCGGGTGTGGTGGAGGCGCCGGCACTGCCGTCAATTCGCACCTGGGCGGTCACCGTGAACGTCGCGCCACTGGCCTGGCCGGGCACGCTGAGGCCGAAGAAGTCGGAGACAAAACCCACCGCGCGGCCGCTGCCCGTGGCCCCTGTCGGGCCTTGACCGCCAGCCACCGATTGCGACACGGCATTGAGATGAATGCCACCCACAGCCACTTCCGACCAGGACTTGCCAAGGCCGTTGTAAACCTGCTGCTGGTAGTCGGAATCGGCCAGCGCACTGATGCGGCCGAAGGCAGCGCTGCCCTCGCGCGCATCGAATTGACTGGCCTCGAAGGGGTTGGCGACATTGACTTCGCTGTGGCGTGCAGACGCGGTCACCTCGGCGTACAAATAGGTTTGCGCCAGCGCTGGCGCCGCGAAGAACAAACCCAGCGCGGCTGGCAGCATCGCGCAGCAGAGTTTCGTCAGGGCGATGGGGACAGTATTCATGCTGTGGGCTCCAGGGCTGGACATCATTGATCCTAAGCTGGCAGCCGTTAGTTCGGCGTTAGTTCGGCACTCGTTCGGCGTTCGTTCGACGTTCGTTCGGCGTTCGTTCGGCGTTCGTTCGGCTTGGTTCTGTCTTGCTTGTGCATCAGCACCGTGCATTGGCCTGCTAAACAGGGCGCGGCTGTTTGCGTCGACTTGATCTGCCTCGCCTTGGCGTTTGAAAGGGCGGCATCATTGCCAGATGACGATCACGCTCGACGACCTGCGCCGCCACGCCGTGGCGCGCAGCCTCTTCAAGCCGACGACGCTGCCAAAGGCCATCGCCAGGCTCGGTTTCGTGCAGGCCGACCCTATCCGCGCCCCGGCGCGCGCGCAGGACCTGACGCTGCGCCACCGCGTCATCAACTACTGCGCTGGCGACCTTGAACGACGTTATGCCAAGCTGCCCATCGAAGAAGACTTCTTCGTCAACTACGGCTTCCTGCCACGCGCCACGCACACCTTGATGCACCCGCGCACCGAGCGCAGCGTGTGGCCCAAGGCGCGCTGGGCGCAGGCCCATGCGGTGCTGGAATTTGTGCGTGCCCGCGGCGAGGCGCATCCGCGCGATGTCGATGCGGCTTTCAACCACGGCAAGAGCAAGAACTGGTTCGGCGGCAATTCCAACGCCAGCACGCAGCTGCTGGACGCCATGCACTACCGGGGCCTCGTGCGCATTGCGCGGCGCGACAGCGGGGTGCGCGTGTATGCAGCCCGCGATGCGCATGCATCCGAACACACACACGCATCCGCATCCGCATCCGCACACCCATCCGCACGCCCATCCGCACGCCCGCCCGCTGCCGACGCCGCTGCCGCAAGGGACGCGATGGACACGCTGGTGGACGTGGTGCTGAACAAGTACGCGCCGATGCCAGAACGTTCACTGTCTGAACTGGTGAGCCGCCTGCTGTACGCCGCGCCGCAGTGGGCCGACGACCGGCGCGCGGCCATGGACCGGGCCAGGGCGCGCCTGCCCCGCGTGCACATCGACGGCGTCCCCTGGCTCTGGCCCGCTGGCGAAAACCCGCTTAGCAAACGCCACGCGCTGGATCAAGACTTGCGCCTGCTGGCGCCCTTTGACCCCGTGGTCTGGGACCGCCGCCGTTTTGAGCTGTTCTGGGGCTGGGCCTACCGCTTCGAGGCTTACACGCCAGCGCCTAAACGCGTGCGCGGCTACTACGCGCTGCCGCTGCTGTGGCAGGGCCAGGTCATTGGCTGGGGCAACGTGGGCGTGCGAGCTGGCGTGCTGCACAGTGAACTCGGCTTCGTCAAAGGCCGCCCGCCGCGCGAGGCGGCCTTTCGTCAAGCGTGGGACGCAGAACGCGCACGGCTGGGGGCGTTTCTGGGCCTTTAGCCGGACGACGCTGCCGCACCGCGCTGCCGTTGCGAAAGCGGCTTCTGCAGCGCCGCCAGCACCGCCCCCAGCGCCAGGGCACCGGCGCTCCAGGCCAGGCCGCGCAGCAGTCCGCCCGGCCCGTCGGCAATGGCGCCGGTGAGGCTGGGGCCGACGATCTGGCCGGCCGCGAAGATGACCGTGAACGCCGCAATGCCGGCGGGCCATTGCGCAGCCTGCGCGTTGTGCCGCACCAGCGCGGTGGTGCTGGCCACCACCGACAGGAACACGCTGCCGAACAAGGCGCCAGAGACAAACACCGCCACCGGGTGCGCACTGAACACCGGCAACGCGGTGGCCAGCGCCAGCAGCGCATTCAAGGTCGCCAGCGGTCGCCCGCCGGGGTGGCGCTGCAGCAGCCCCGCCCACAACCACGACGAAGCCACCACGCCCAGGCCCAGCACGATGTAGAAGGCGGTGACGGTGCCGCTGGTCAGGCCCTGTTCACGCAGCAGCGTGACGATGAAAGTCATGTAGCCGATGTAGCCCAGCCCAAACATCAGGTAGCCCGCCAGACCCCACGCAAAAGGCATCAGCGGCAGCCCGACGCGCGCCGCCCCCGGCTGCGGCGGCGCCCGCAGCGCACGGGTGCTTGAGGCCGTGATGGCGGTGGCTGCCAGTGACAGGCCGCCCAGCACCCACCAGGCCTGCATCCAGCCGTGGGTGTCGTGCACCACGGCATGCCCCAGGTCATTCATCAACAAGGGCGGCACAACCAGCGCCGCCGCGACAATGCCGACCCCCGTGCCCCCGTAGTACAGGCCCAGCACCTGCCCGGCGCGCCCTGGGCTCTGGCTGGCCAGGCGCGCAGCCAGCACACCGCCGCCGACGAAGCTGGCTGCACTGGCCATGCCGCAGGCGGCGCGCAGCAGCAGCAACACGATGTCGCTGCGGGTGGCGCCGTGCAGGGCCAGCAGCAGGGCTGCGGCAACACCACCGGCGAGCATCACCGCGCGCGCATCCCAGCGCCGCAGCACAGGCGCCATCAGCAGCGCGCCCGCCAGGTAGCCACAGGCGTTGCCGGTGTTCATGAGCCCCGCGGTGAAATAGCTCCACCCCAGATCGGCGCGCATCGGCGGCAGCAAGAGCGCATAGGAAAAACGCGCCGTGCCCAGGGACACCGCAGCCGCCAGGGCCAGCGCAAAGGCCGTGGCTGCAGTGCCTGCAACCGGGCTTTTCACGGCTTGCGAGCGGCCAGCACGGCGCGCGCCACTTCGGCAAAACCTTCACCCCGCTCGCCCTGCGTGATGAAGGCGGGCCATACCGTCAGCGCGGCGGCAAAACGCCGCAGATTGGCCACGCCCACCGACAGCGCAAAGTGGTCAAACATCAGCTGGTCGTTGGTGGAATCACCGACATAGACCCACTGGTTGACCTCGGGCTGCAAGTCGCGCCCGAAGAGCCGCCGCACCATCCACACGGCAGCGCTCCACTTGTTGTGCGTGCCGAACCAGCCGTTGATGTGGATCGAGCTCACGGTGGCGTTCATACCGGCGGCCCGCATGATGGCCACGGCGTGGTCGATTTGCGGCTGCGGCAGTTGCACGAATTCGCTGTGGTCGATGGCGATGTCGGTGACGCGGCCCGGGCTGTCTTGCGCCAGCACGGCGCCTGGCACATCGCGCAGCACCTGCGCGGCCACCGCGCGCAGGTGCACCGTGTTGGCTGCGCGCGTGGCTGCGTCCTGGGCGTATTCGATGCGCAATGGGCCGCCGTCACGCAGCAGCGCCACGGCGCCGTTTTCGGCCACGATGGCGCGCACCGGCCAGGCTGCGGCAAAGGGCTCGCTCCAGCCCAGCGGCCTGCCGGTGATGGCCACCACCGGCAGGCCAGCTTCGGCCAGTGCGTGCAGCGCGGCCAGCGCGGCGGGCTCGATGGCGCCGTCTTTCGTGAGCGTGTCGTCGATGTCCGTCATGACGCCGACGACCGCGCGCAGGCGGCTTGGGTTCAGCGCCTCCAGCGGCTGCGGCGGTTGGATGGGCGGCATGATCGGCGGCATGATCGGCGGCATGGTCGGTGACATGTGCATTCGCCAAGTCTTGCACAGGGTTTTGCGCTTCGGCCCTGCACCTGGCTTCGGGGGGTGCCGCTAGAATGCGCGCACTTTCCAAGGAGCGTTGCAACCTGCGTCATGCAGGCCAGGCTTGGACAAGTCTTCATTGCAACCGCGCTCACCTGCACGAATGGGCTTCGTGGGTGAGATAGAAATCCCCTCGCATCTCCCGCCGCCCATGTGCGTGCAGGTTCCACTATTCAATCGGAGCCTGAAGATGAACGCTGTTCTCAAACCCCTGCATGACCACGCCGTGGCCGACCTGTCGCTGGCCGACTGGGGCCGCAAGGAAATCAAGATCGCCGAGACCGAGATGCCCGGTCTGATGGCCATCCGCGAAGAATTTGCCGCCATTCGCCCGCTGAAAGGCGCGCGCATCACCGGCAGCCTGCACATGACGATCCAGACCGCCGTGCTGGTGGAGACCTTGCAAGCCCTCGGCGCCGATGTGCGCTGGGCCAGCTGCAACATCTACAGCACGCAAGACCACGCCGCCGCCGCGCTGGTGGTCAAGGGCACACCGGTGTTTGCCTACAAGGGCGAAAACCTGGCGGACTACTGGGACTACACCCACCGCATTTTTGAATTCGGCAACAAGGGCAGCCAGCACGAAGGCCCGAACATGATCCTGGACGACGGCGGCGACGCCACGCTCCTGATGCACCTGGGCAAGAAGGCCGAGACCGACCCGAGCGTACTGGACAAGCCGGGCAGCGAAGAAGAAACCATCCTCTTTGCCGCCATCAAGGCCAAGCTGGCCGTGGACGCCACCTGGTACAACCGCAAGGGCGGGCAGATCATCGGCGTGACCGAAGAGACGACGACCGGCGTGCACCGCTTGAACGAGATGTCCGCCAAGGGCGCGCTGATGTTCCGTGCCATCAACGTCAACGACAGCGTGACGAAGAGCAAGTTCGACAACCTGTACGGCTGCCGCGAATCATTGGTCGATGCGATCAAGCGCGCCACCGACGTGATGATCGCCGGCAAGGTGGCGGTGGTGGCCGGCTATGGCGACGTGGGCAAGGGTTCGGCGCAGGCCCTTCGCGCGTTGTCGGCGCAAGTCTGGGTGACCGAGATCGACCCCATCAACGCGCTGCAGGCCGCGATGGAAGGCTACAAGGTCGTGACCATGGAATACGCCGCCGACAAGGCCGACATCTTCGTGTCGGCCACCGGCAACCTGAGCGTCATCACGCGCAAGCACATGGAAGCGATGAAGGACCAGGCCATCGTCTGCAACATCGGCCACTTCGACAACGAGATCGACGTTGCCGGCCTGTCGGACCTGGAGTGGGACGAGATCAAGCCGCAGGTCGATCACGTCGTCTTTCCGGACGGCAAGAAGATCATCATGCTGGCCAAGGGCCGGCTCGTGAATCTGGGCTGCGGCACGGGCCACCCGAGCTTTGTGATGAGCTCTTCATTTGCCAACCAGACCATCGCGCAGATTGAACTCTTCAGCCGCAGCGACGCGTACCAGGTGGGCAAGGTCTATGTGCTGCCCAAGCACCTGGACGAGAAGGTGGCGCGCCTGCACCTGAAGAAGGTTGGCGCCGTGCTGACCGAGCTGAGCGACGCGCAAGCGGCGTACATCGGGGTCAGCAAGGCCGGGCCGTACAAGGCTGACACCTACCGGTACTGAAGCCGGTACTCAAGTCGGTACTCAAGTCGGTACCAAGGCCGACGCTCCCGAGGGCCCTATAGCCCAAGCACTTGCCGGCGAGGCACCATGGCGCCAGAATGGCGCCATGGTGTCATTCTGGAGCCGATCATGCCCGCAAGCCTGTCGATCAAGGCCGTGCCCGATGCACTCGTCGAAAAGCTGCGCCGCCGCGCAGCCGGTAACCATCGGTCGCTGCAACGCGAACTGATGGCCATTGTCGAAGCGGCGGTCCAGCCGCAGCCACGGGCAACCGCCTCTTTGCGGGTTCCTGCTGCCGCGCTGGGCGTTGCCGAGTCCGAGCCTGCGTGGCACGCCGTCACCCACTCCGGTGGCGACGGCTTGCTGGAAGAGCTTGACACCATCGTCAGCGGCAGCCATTGGGCTGAAGCGCCGCTGCTAACGCGAGAGCAAACACACGACCGCGCCTTGTCCCGCGAGATCGACTTCGACAGCCGGCAGGCCGAAGGCAAGAGCGACGGGCGATGAACACAACGCCCTACTTTCTGGACACCAACATCCTCATCTATGCCACGTCCCAAGCTGCCGACCATGCCCCCAAGCGTGAGTCAGCACGCCGCTGGGTGGGCCGCACCGACTGGGGCGTGTCCACGCAGGTGCTGATGGAGTTCTACGCCCAGGCCCGGCAAACGCGGCATGGCCTGCTGCCGACCGCAGCGCAGGCCTTCGTTGAACGCATCGCCGCGCGCCGGCCCGTGGTGGCGGTGGACAAAGACATCGTGCTCGACGCGCTGGCGCTGCGCCACCGCCACTACCTGTCGCACTGGGACGCCGCCGTGCTGTGCGCCGCGCAGCGTCTGGGCGCGCACACCGTCATCAGCGAAGACATGGAACACGGCCGCGACTACGGCGGCGTCACCGTCATCAACCCCTTTCTGGCGGCGCCGACAAGGCAGCCATCGCCGAGATCACCATGACCCCAACCATCCCCATCAGCTTCGAATTCTTCCCGCCCAACACCCCCGTCGGCAGCGAAAAGCTGAAGACCGTGGTGCAGGACCTGGCGACCATGAAACCGGAATTTTTCAGCGTCACGTATGGCGCAGGCGGCGCCACACGCGACAAGACGCTGGCCACCGTGCGCGACATCGCCGCACTGGGCCATGAAGCAGCGCCGCACCTGTCCTGCGTGGGCAGCACGGCAGACAGCATTTCTGAAATATTGGCCACCTACCGCGCGCAGGGCATCCGGCGCCTGGTGGCGCTGCGCGGTGACTTGCCCAGTGGCACCGTCGTAGGCACCAGCGCGGCCGGTGAATTCCGCTATGCCTCAGACCTGATTGAATTCATCCGCAAGACCCAGGGCAGTGACTGGTTCATCGAAGTCGCGGCCTACCCCGAATACCACCCACAACAGCGTTATGCCAAGCGCGACCTGGAACACTTTGCGCACAAGGTCAAGGCAGGCGCTGACTCCGCCATCACGCAGTTCTTCTTCAACCCCGACGCCTACTTTCACTTCGTCGATGAAGTGCGCAAGCTGGGTGTCACCGTGCCTATCGTGCCGGGCATCATGCCGATCCACAACTACGCCAAGATTGCGCAGTTTGCCGCCCGCGACGGCATTGAAATCCCACGCTGGGTGGCGCTGAAGATGGAAGGCTACCTGGACGACGCCGCGTCGGTGCGCGCCTTCGGCATCGACGTGGTGGCGCGGTTGTGTGAACGGCTGGTGGCCGGCGGTGCGCCGGGCATTCACTTCTATACGCTCAACCAGGCGGCGCTGTCGCTGGACGTGTGCCGAAAGCTCGGCTGGCTTGTCTAGTCAAGTGGCCAGATCGGCCGGGGCGGCCCACGCCAGCCCCTCATCGGTCAGCACCGCGTCCAGCGGCACGTCGTGCGGCTCGGGGCTGAGCCAGGGCACATAGCCGTGTGAATAGGCCAGGCCCACCGTCGTGGGCTTGGGCGACAACGTCGCCAGCGTGCGGTCGTAGAACCCGCCGCCGTAGCCCAGCCGCACGCCCTTGGGGCCGTAGCCCACGCAGGGCACCAGCAGCAGCGAAGGGTGGAAAGCGGGGGTGTCCTTGGGTTTCGGGATGCCGTAAGCGTCCTCTTCCATCTCGCAGCCCGGAAACCACATGTGAAAGCTCAGGCGCTTGGTGGCCTTGTCGATCACCGGCAGGCCGATGCAGCGCTCTTCATCGGCCTCGGCCCAGCGGTACAGCGCAGGCAGCGCATCGAATTCACCCTTGATGGGCCAGTAGGCGCCCACGGCCATGTCGGCACGGCCCATCAGCCAGACCCTCAGCACTTCCTGCAGGTGCATGGCGCGCTGGTGGCGGTCGATCAGCGTCTGCCTTTCTGCCTGCAACTGACGGCGCAAGGTGGGCTTGTCCTGGGACGGTTCGAAGGAAGGCGGTTTCAGCGGCATCGGTTCGACTGGGGGGTTGCTACGACATGGCTGCGAGATCGCTGCGGCGGCAGCGTTGTGACGCTATTGTCACCGTGGTGAAACCGATCCCGCCATTCGTCAACCATTGCCCGGAGTGCCTGAAGCGGCGGGTACCGCTCCCCGCCCGAGCCCTCAAGACCAGGCGCGGCCACCCTGCACCGCCTGCACAGCAGCCCGCCAGGCCTGCGCCCAGGAATCGCGCGCCCGGAGCTTGATGTTCAGCGGTGCCGCTTGCACCAGCGTCACCCGTGCCACCGGCGAAGCCTCGACCACCCACTCGCTGCCTGCGGGCAGGGTGTGGCTCTGGCCGGCATCCAGCCACACGTCATCGGGCGTGCC
This sequence comes from Rubrivivax sp., assembly GCA_043716775.1. Taxonomy (GTDB): domain Bacteria; phylum Pseudomonadota; class Gammaproteobacteria; order Burkholderiales; family Burkholderiaceae_C; genus Rubrivivax. The sequence goes on along the minus strand of JAYSYB010000335.1, from coordinate 5,891 downwards.
GGCGTCGCACTGGCGGGTCAGCCAGACGCGGCCTTCGTGCACCCACAGCGCGCGCGGCACGGCTTCTGCGGCCAGCGTCACCGCGCCACGGGCCGGCAATTGCCACACGAAGAGGTTGTTGCTTTGATTCGATTCCGACATGAAAGGCTGCTTCATCGCTACTGTCCTTGACGCTCAGGGAACCCAGGTAATGTTCGGGTAAACCCAGCACATCGTCCAATCAGATTTGAAGCATTGATTGATAATAATAAAACATGAATCGAAGACAATGAACCCAGCGCGTCACCGCCCCCTGGCCATCGGCTCGCTGCGCGCCTTTGAAGCAGTGGCGCGGCTGCTCAGCTTCCGCGCCGCAGCCGAAGAGTTGCACCTGACGCAGCCCGCCATCAGCCGCCAGATCAAGGCGCTGGAAGACGAACTTGGCGCTGCACTCTTCTTGCGCGGCACGCGGCACGTGGAAATCACCGGCGCCGGCCACCACTTGCTGCGCAATGTGGAACCGCTGCTGACGCGGCTGGACAGCACGGTGCGCCAGATTCGCACCGCGCAACGCCGCCAGCCGGTGGGCGTGACCACCTTTGCGTCCTTCGCGTCGATGTGGCTGCTGCCGCGCTTGCAGGCCTTCCAGGCCGTGCACCCGCAAGCCGACATCCGCATCTCAGCCAGCGACACCATGGCCGAATTCGATGACCCCGAGATCGACCTCGCGCTGCGCCACTGCCACCCCGACGACGCGCCGTCGGGCTCGGTGCGGTTGTTTGACGAAGTGCTCACACCCGTCGCCAGCCCGGCCCTGCTGCAGCGCCTGCCGCTGCGCACGGCGGCTGACCTGGCGCAGCACACGCTGCTGGAAGAAGACGACCAAAAACCCAGCGCCGAATACGTCAGCTGGCAGCACTGGTTGCGGGTGCACGCGCCCGCGCGGCTGGAACCGCGCAGCTGGCTGCACTTGAACTTCACGTACCAGCGCATCCAGGCCGCACTGGCCGGCCAGGGCGTCGCACTGGCGCGGGTGCCCTTGACGACCGAGGCGATCCAGAACGGCGACCTTGTCGAACCCTTTGGCGAGGCAGGCCGCGTCGTTTCACCCTTTGCCTATTGGCTGGTGCGCTGGCCACAGCGGCAGCAGCGGCCGGTCCTGGCGGCCTTTGAAGACTGGCTGCTGGCACAGGCCGACGAGACGCGCGCGGCCGTGCGCGCGGTCACGCCGGGTTGATGGACATCGCGACCACTCGCACCGGGCGCCAGCCCCTTTCCGCTAAATTCCACCCATGCTGACGCCCAGGATCTATCTCATCGCCCTGCTGGCCGCCTGCCTCGGCGGGGCGGCCGCGCAAAGCGGCGACGACACCGTGCTGCAGGCGCGCGAGGCGTTGCGCAAGAAGGACGCCGTGCAACTGGCCGCAGCGCGGCAGACCGCCAACCGCCTGGGCCATCCCCTCGCACCGTGGGTCGAATACTGGGAACTGGGCAACCGACTCAACGAAGCCCAACAACCCGAACTGGAAGCCTTCTACGCCCGCTGGCCCGGCAGCTATGTGGAAGACCGCTTGCGCAATGACTGGCTTCTGGAACTGGGCCGGCGCCGCGACTGGGTCAACTTCCGCGTTGACTTCCCGCGCTTTCGCATGAACGACGACCGCGACGTCACGTGCTATGCGCTGCTGACGCAACACCTGGACGGCCAGGACGTGCGCAACGCCGCCCGTACCGCGTGGTACGGGCAAAAAGACCTGGACGACGCCTGCAACTTGTTGGCGCGCACGCTGCGCGACGCCAGGCAGCTGAGCGACGCCGACACCTGGCAGGAAGCGCGTCTGTCGCTGGAAAACAACCGCCCGCGCGCCGCCAGGGCCGCAGCAGCGATGGTGCGGCCAGGCCTGGATTCGGCGGTCGCCGAGGTCTTCGAAAACCCCGCGCACTACCTGACCCGCCGCGCCCACGCCGACACCGTCAACCGCATGGAGCTCGACCTCTTGGCGCTGATGCGCATGGCGACCAACGACCCCGACTACACCGCCAGCCAGCTCGACGCCAAGTGGCAGGCGGAGCTGCCGGTTGCCATGGCCGCGACGGCCTGGGCCCACGTCGCCAAGCAAGCTGCGCTCAAGCAGTTGCCCACTGCGCCAGACTACGCCCGCAAGGCTTGGCAACTGTGGGACAGCGCGCACAAACCCGGCATCCAGCCGCCGTGGAGCGACGAGCTGCTGGCCTGGCACGTGCGCGCCGCGCTGCGCACGCCGGCCAAGGACAAACAGCGCTGGGCGCTGGTGCAGCGCGCGGTGGAAGCCATGAGCGGGTCGGAGCAGAAGGACAGCGCCTGGGTGTACTGGAAAGCGCGTGCCGACGCCGCGCGTGCACCAGCCGGCCCTGAAGGTGATGCCGCGCGTGCCGCATCCCGCCAGGCGCTGGAGTCCATCGCGTCGCAGCTTGGCTTTTACGGCCAGCTGGCGCTGGAAGAAACCGGTGGCCGCGTCGCGCTGCCTCCCGTGCCGGCCCCGCTGAGCACCACCGAGCGCGATGCCCCGCGCAACCAGGCCGGCTTCACCCGCGCGCTGCGACTCATCGCGCTGGGGCTGCGGTCTGAAGGTGTGCGCGAATGGAACTTCCATCTGCGCGGCCTGGACGACCGCAGCCTGCTCGCCGCCGCGCAACTGGCCTGCGACCGCGAAGTCTGGGACCGCTGCATCAACACCAGTGAGCGCACGCGCACGGAGGTGGACATGACGCAGCGTTTTCCCACCCCGCACCGCGAACTGATCGAAACGAAGGCGCGCCAGGCGGGGCTGGAGCCGGCGGTGGTCTTCGGCCTCATCCGCCAGGAATCGCGCTTCATTGGTGATGCACGTTCAGTCGTCGGCGCATCGGGCTTGATGCAGCTGATGCCGGCCACGGCAAGCTGGACGGCCAAGCAGGTGGGCCTGGCCTACACGCCGCAAATGATCACCAACCGCGATGTCAACTTGCAGCTGGGCGCGGCTTACCTGAAGCGGGTGCTGGACGACCTCGACGGCTCACTGGCGATGGCCGCCGCCGCCTACAACGCTGGCCCCGGCCGGCCGCGCCGCTGGCGTGAAGGCAACGCGATGGAGCCCGCCGCCTGGGCCGAAAGCATCCCATTCAACGAGACACGCGACTACGTCAAGAAGGTGCTGTCCAATTCGGTCTATTACGCCGCCGTGCTGGGCCAGACGGTGCCCACGCTGAAGGCGCGGCTGGGCCGCCCCATCGGCCCGCGCGACCCGGCTGCCCCGGCGCCGGACAGAGATATCCCCTAAAAAAAACATGACCCGAATCCTCGTCCTCGGCGGCACCGGCTTTGTCGGCCGCGCCGTCTGTGAAGAGCTCAGCGAACACAGCAGCTCCGACCGCATCGTCGTGCCCACGCGGCGCCAACCGCGTGGCAACGGCGTGCGGCTGCTGCCCACGGTGGACCTGATGGTGGGCGACGTCAACGACCCGGCCACCCTGTCGCGCTGGGTCGCATGCAGCGACGTGGTGGTCAACCTGGTGGCCATCTTGCACGGCAGCCGCGCGCAGTTTGAGCGCGCGCACGTGGCGCTGCCGCAGCAATTGATGCAGGCCTGCAAGGCGGCGGGTGTGCGGCGCATCGTGCATGTCAGTGCGCTGGGTGTCGGCCCGAAGGACGGCAAAGAGGCGCCGTCGAATTACCTGCGCAGCAAGACCGCTGGCGAAGCCGTCTTGATGGCGTCGGGCCTGGACGTGACGGTGCTGCGGCCGTCCGTGATCTTCGGCGCGCATGACCACTTCATCAACCTCTTTGCCCGCCTGCAGGCGTTGGCGCCGGTGCTGCCGCTGGCGGGCAGCGGCGCGCGCTTTCAGCCGGTGTGGGTGGAAGACGTGGCGTCTGCCATCGTGCGCTGCATCGATTCAAAAGCCACCATCGGCAAGGTTTATGAATGCGCCGGGCCGCAAGTCCTTACGCTGTCCGAGATCGTGCGCCTGGCCGGGCGCTGGTCGGGGCACGAAAGGCCGCAGATTCCGCTGCCGGCTTGGGCCGGCAAACTGCAGGCGGCCGCGATGGAACTGCTGCCTGGCGCGCCGCTGATGTCGCGCGACAACGTGGACTCGATGTCGGTGCCCAACATCGCCAGCGGCACACTGCCCGGGCTGCGCGACTTGGGGATCACGCCAGCGGCTTTGGAAGCCGTGGCGCCGGGCTACCTGGGCGACCTTTTCGTGCGCCCGGACCTGGACCGTTACCGCGCCGGCGCTGGCAAGACTTGAAACCGCACTGGAAGCGATGCGCCGCTGTCATGGCTGCCATCCGAATTGCGCATCAACCCCAGTCCGCGCCAGCCGTAGCATGCACAGCGTCAGCCACCGAAAGCCTGCGATGCAACTCGTGATCGGCAACAAGAACTACTCGTCCTGGTCGATGCGGCCCTGGGTGCTGATGAAGCAGCTCGGCATTCCCTTTGAAGAGATCAAGCTGCGCTTCGACTTCAGCGAGGGCTCGGCCTACCGCCAGACCGTCGCACGCTACACCCCGGCGCGGGGCGTGCCGGTGCTGGTGGACGATGGCTTCCCGATCTGGGACACGGTGGCCATCACCGAATACCTGGCCGAGCGCCACACCGCCGTCTGGCCCGCCCACCGACAGCATCGAGCCCGTGCGCGATCCCTGGTGGCCGAGATGCACGCCGGCTTTGGCGCGCTGCGCAGTCACTGCCCGATGAACATCGAAGCGCAGCTGCCGGATGTGGGCGCGCGCGTCTGGGCTGAAGAGCGCAAGGTGCAGCGCGACGTGGCCCGCATCGAAGGCGCATTCGCAGACGCGCTCTCCAGCAGCAGCGGCCCTTTCCTCTTCGGCGAGTTCAGTGCTGCCGATGCCTACTTTGCGCCGGTGTGCATGCGGTTCTTGACCTACGCCTTGCCGGTGTCGGACACCACGCGCGGCTACGTGCAACGCGTGGTGGCGGCGCCGGGTGTGGCGGCCTGGATAACGGACGCGCTCGCTGAGAAGGACTACCTCGACTTCGAAGAGCCGCACCGCAGACACCGATGACGGCCATGTTCTATGTCGTCGGCGGCGCGGTGCGCGACGCGTTGCTGGGCCTGCCACAAAGCGACCGCGACTGGGTCGTCGTCGGCGCCTCGCCGCAGCAGCTGCTGGACCTGGGCTACAAGCCAGTCGGCAAGGACTTCCCGGTTTTTCTGCACCCCGACACGCACGAAGAAGTGGCGCTGGCCCGCACCGAGCGCAAGACCGGCCCTGGCTACACGGGCTTCAGCTTCCACGCCGCGCCCGAGGTGACGCTGGAACAAGACCTGGCGCGCCGCGACCTCACCATCAACGCCATCGCCCGTGCTGAAGATGGCACGCTCATCGACCCCTTCGGTGGTCAGGCCGACCTGCAGGCGCGCATCTTCCGCCACGTGTCTGCCGCCTTCGTCGAAGACCCCGTGCGGCTGCTGCGGCTGGCGCGACTGGCGGCGCGCTTCCCCGACTTCACGGTGGCGGCGGAGACGATGGCGCTGCTGCGGCAAATGGTGGCGGATGGCGAGGTGGATGCACTGGTGCCAGAACGCGTATGGCAGGAAATCTCGCGCGGACTGATGGGCCCGGTGCCCAGCCGGATGTTTGAGGTGCTGCACGCCTGTGGCGCGCTGCAGCGCCTTGCCCCCGAGGTGGAAAAGCTCTGGGCAGCCCGCTGACAGAGTCAGGCGTATGGCGGTGGCGGCAAGCAACCCCGGGTCACCGGTGACCGACCGTCGGTTTTTCTTACACAGATTCCAACTGGCACTGCCGCTCCAACAGCAAGTTCTTGATTCAGATGGTTTTTTGCCTGGTGGATCAATTCGTGCGGTGGCGGTTTGTCCTGAAACGACAACCTTGAACAACCCATGTCAATGGAGCGGCCAATGAA
>JAYSYB010000334.1:0-1546 GCA_043716775.1 Rubrivivax sp. | reverse complement strand
GGCGCAGACGGCGCAGCACGTCGCGCGTGAAGGCCAGCCGAAGGCCGGGCAAGCTGGCACTGACATGCTGGCGTTGGGTTTGGCTCAGCCGATAGGCGTCGAGCAGCAAACGCTTGAACTTGATCTCGTTGTGAACACGCAGCAAATGCCTTTCGTCTCCCCAGCCGGCGCTGACGTAGACATTCACGCCGCGCCCGCAGATGACTTCGGTCTGCACCGAAAACGCGGCACGCGCGCCGTCCAGCGCCACGTCCATCCAGAACAGATAGTCCTCACCGAAATTCTTGAAATCAAGCTTGAAACGATGGCGCGCCAGACGCGCAAAGTCGTACACCACGGTTGGCGTGCCGATCACATTGCCGCGCAGGATCTGGTCGAACAGGTCTCCCTGAAAGGCGTGCAGGTCCGGCGCACCGGGCAGGGCGGGGTGTTCGGCGGGCCTGATGCGGCCGGCTCGGCGAAAGGCGCTGACGTCGGCGCCGAGCTGCAGAAGGTCCGCGAAATAGAAATCGTAGCCCTGGCTCAGTGCCAGCACAGCGCGCGCCAGGTGGTCGGCCGACCATTCGTCGTCGGAATCAAGGAACGCGACGTAGCGTGTGCCGGCTTGCACCGCATCCAGCCCCGTGTTGCGCGCCGCGCCGGGGCCGCCGTTGGACTGGCTCACGATGCGGGCGGTGATGCCCGCCGGAAAAGCCACCGCAGCCACCTCGCCCTGGGCGGGCACGGGTGAGGCGTCGTCAACCACGATCACGTCCACCTCGAACGCGCAGCCCTGCTGCGCCGCCACGCTGGCCAAGGCGCGGCGCAGCACGCCGGGTTGGCGCTGGAAGTAGGGGATGACGACGGCGATCATGGGCGGGCTCTCAGTCACGAGTCGGTTGTCGCAGGTTCGGCGGCGCTTGCCGGAGCTGCCGCAGCGACGGCAGATGCCGCTGCGGCAGCGCGAGCGGTGGCGGCGGAACGTCGCGCTTGCGTCAACGACTTCAGCGCGGCCCAGCGGAACACTGTCAGGTGATAGAGCGTGCGCCGCGCGCCAGTGAGCTTGGTGTGCCAGTCCATCACGCGGCCGTAGTACTCGACGCGCCGGACCGACCCCTCGGCGAAGAGATGCTTCAGCTCGTCCTCGCGCAGCAGGAAAGCGGGCGAAAGCGACTTGGGCAGACTTTCGTCGTAGGCGGTCTTCAGCACCACTAGCACGCCGGCGCGCAAGAGGCAGAGGTTCATTGCCGCCGTACGGTCGCCGATGACGTACTCGAACACCAAAGCTTCACCGCGTGCGGCAGCGGCTTCGAACACGCGGGTATAGAACGCCCCTTGCGCGTTGTCCGCCGCTATCGCGGTGCCCTGGCCAGCCTTCCAACCTGCGCTCTCCAGCGCGCCGTAGCGGGCCAGCGCCGGTGCCATGTCTTCGGGCTTTGTCAGTACGCGCAAGCAGGTCTGCACGCCATCAGCGGCAAGCTTGCTGCGTTGTTTGCGCAGGTTCTGACGCAGGTTCTTGCCGCGCGCTGCCCAGTAGTCGGCGAAGCTGCCTTCGATATCGAGCCAG
>JAYSYB010000333.1:0-1547 GCA_043716775.1 Rubrivivax sp. | reverse complement strand
CGACATCCGCCACCTCGGCATCGATCGACCGGGCGGCACTGCTGTCGGCCAGCGCTGCGGTACAGGCTGGCAGCGAGCATCCGCTGGCCTCGGCCGTGATGAACACGGCCAAGGCAGAAGGACTGGTGATCGCGTCGGCCACGGCCGTGCGCGCGGTGTCGGGCCGGGGTGTCGCGGCACGGGTTGAAGGTCGCGAACTGCGGCTGGGCAGCAGCCGGTTCATGCAGGAGCTGAACGTCGATGTGACGGCGCTCGCCGACGCGGCGGCTGAATGGCGCGCGCGCGGCTGCACGGTGTCTTGGCTGGCCGAGGTGCCGACCGAACTTCCGTCAACAGTGACGGCAGCGACGCAGGCCGTGCCCTCGTCGCTGCCCTTGTCGCTGCCCCGTCTGCTGGGCCTGCTGGCTTTCGGCGACGCCCCGAAGGCCAGTGCGTCAGCGGCCGTCAGTGCATTGCAGAAGATGGGCGTCCGCCCGGTGCTGATCACCGGCGACAACGCGGGCAGCGCCAAAGCGGTGGCGCAGGCGTTGGGCATTACCGATGTGCATGCCGACGTGTTGCCCGAGCACAAGGCCGACATCGTTGCGAAGCTGAAGGCCGGTGGCGAACGCGTTGCCATGGTCGGCGACGGCATCAACGACGCGCCTGCGCTGGCCATTGCCGACGTCGGCATCGCCATGTCCACCGGGACCGACGTGGCCATGCACACGGCCGGCATCACGCTGATGCGCGGCGACCCGGCGTTGGTGGCCGACGCCATCGACATATCGCGCCGCACCTACGCCAAGATTCGGCAGAACCTGTTCTGGGCTTTCATCTACAACGTGGTGGGCATCCCGCTGGCCGCATTTGGTTTGCTGAACCCGGTGATTGCGGGTGCGGCGATGGCGTTCAGCAGTGTCAGTGTGGTGGGCAACGCGCTGTTGCTGCGGCGCTGGAAAGGAGCCCCGCGATGAGAGGCAAAGAATCGGACAGCGCCGATAAACGACGCGGAGCAATTCAGCTTCCGCGAAGTCGCCTCGTGTTCGGGCGCTTCGGCCATGGTGGTGCAGCACCGCGAGTCGCTCAGCTTGTTGCCGACCGTGCGGCGCACCGATTCGGGCTACCGCCAAGACCCGATCGTTTGCCCATCACGGGTGGTCGTGTTGGTGGTGTGCGTCGGGAAAGTGCGCATGGTCGTGACGCAGCGGCTCGTGGCGGTGCCGGTGTGTGTGCGAAACGACTGGCGTTTTCGGCAGGACGGCGGGAAACGCATCGTCGTGCGCATGTTGGTGGTGCAGGTCGTGTTCGTGCAGGTGCTCATGCTCCATCGCCTCGTGCGCGTGGCCGTGTTCGTGACGCTCGCTCAGGTGCAACCAGACGCCGATGGCCATCAATGCGCCGGCCATCATCAGCGGCGGCGTCATGGGCTCGCCCAAACCCAGCACCGCCACCAGCGCACCGAAGAACGGTGCCACGCTGAAGTAGGCGCCGGTGCGGGCCGTGCCCAGGTGGCGCAATGCCACCACGAACAGCATCAGACTGAGGCCGTAGGCCAACAGGCCCAC
>JAYSYB010000332.1:0-4987 GCA_043716775.1 Rubrivivax sp. | reverse complement strand
TCAGCCCACTTGCCGACTTCGATGCTGCCCACGTCATGGCTGATGCCATTGGCGATCGCTGGGTTGATCGTGTACTTGGCGATGTAGCGCTTGACGCGGAAGTTGTCGTTGCGCGCGCTGTGGTCCAGCGAGTCCGAGCCCGTTCCGGGGTCGGGTGGCAACCACCCGCGCTGGCCTTTCATCTTGTGCGCCGTCTGCCAGGTGCGGATGATGACTTCGCCCACCCGCCCCATGGCCTGGCTGTCGGACGACATCATGCTGATCGCGCCCAGGTCGTGCAGCACGTCTTCGGCGGCGATGGTCTCCCTGCGAATGCGGCTTTCCGCAAAGGCCAGGTCTTCGGCGATGGACGCGTCGAGGTGGTGGCACACCATCAGCATGTCCAGGTGCTCGTCCACCGTGTTGACGGTGTAGGGCATCGTGGGATTCGTTGAACTCGGCAGGAAGTTCGCCTCGCCCACCACGCGCAGGATGTCAGGTGCATGCCCACCGCCCGCGCCTTCGGTGTGAAAGGCGCACAGCGTGCGGCCGCGGGTGGCGGCGATGGTGTCTTCGACGAAGCCGCTTTCGTTGAGCGTGTCGCTGTGGATGCTGACCTGGGTGTCCGTCACCTCGGCCACGTCCAGGCAGTTGCTGATGGCTGCGGGCGTCGTGCCCCAGTCTTCGTGCAGCTTCAGGCCGATGGCGCCAGCCGCAATCTGCTGGCTCAGCGCAGCGGCCTGGCTGGCGTTGCCCTTGCCCAGAAACCCGAGGTTCATCGGGAGGGCTTCCGCCGCCTGCAGCATGCGGTGCAGGTTCTCGGGCCCGGGTGTGCAGGTGGTGGCGAAGGTACCGGTGGCCGGGCCGGTGCCACCGCCCAACATGGTGGTGATGCCACTCATCTGCGCTTCTTCAATCTGTTGCGGGCAGATGAAGTGGATGTGGCTGTCGATGCCCCCTGCGGTGACGATCATCCCTTCGCCGGCAATGATTTCGGTGCCGGGGCCGATGATGATGTCCACCCCCGGCTGCACGTCCGGGTTGCCGGCCTTGCCGATGGCCGCGATGCGGCAGCCCTTGATGCCGATGTCGGCCTTGACGATTCCCCAGGTGTCGATGATCAGCGCGTTGGTGATGACGACATCGTGCGCTTCATGGTGGCCTGGGCCGTTGACCACCTGGCTCTGACCCATGCCGTCGCGGATGGTCTTGCCGCCGCCGAATTTCACTTCTTCACCGTAGCCGCCAGCGTTCAAGGTGAAGTCTTTCTCGACTTCAACGATCAGCCCGGTGTCGGCCAGACGCAGGCGGTCGCCAACCGTCGGACCGTACATCTCGGCATAGGCGCGTCTTCCAATCGTGCGCGACATCAGACCGCTCCGTTCACAAGGCCGCGAAAGCCCCAGACCTGGCGCTTGCCGCCGTAAGCCACCAGCGTCACGGTGCGTTCCTGCCCGGGCTCGAAGCGCATGGCGGTGCCGCTGGCGATGTTCAACCGCATGCCGCGCGCGGCCTGGCGGTCGAAGAGCAGGGCGGCGTTGGTTTCTGCAAAGTGGTAGTGCGACCCAACCTGGATCGGGCGGTCGCCGCTGTTGGCGACGACGACCGTGGTTTTGTCGCGGCCGGGGTTGAGCTCGTGTTCGCCGTCGTCGATCAGCAATTCGCCGGGTGTCATGTCGTGACCCTCATGTGAACGTCATGCAATAGGTTGGTGCACGGTCACCAATTTGGTACCGTCTGGAAAGGTCGCTTCAACCTGGATTTCGGTGACGATCTCGGCCACTCCTTCCATCACGTCGTCGCGCGCCAGCACGGTCTTGCCGTCGCTCATCAGCTGCGCCACGGTCTTGCCGTCGCGTGCGCCTTCCAAAATGGCGGCGCTGATAAAGGCGATGGATTCCGGCACGTTCAGCTTCAGCCCGCGCGCCTTGCGGCGTTCGGCCAAGAGGCCGGCGGTGAAGATCAGCAGCTTGTCTTTTTCGCGCGGGGTCAGGTCCATGGCGGAGGGTGGTTCACGTTTCGTGCCATCGTAAACGCGGGGCGGGTTGGCACCAGGGCGGACAAGCCCGCAGCGCGTGCATCGACTGCACCCACCGCACCCTGGCCCGTGGCTTGCAGTGCAAAAGGAGCCCATGCATGCCCCTGAAGTCAGCCCTGCGCTCCCCGCCCCGGTGCAACCTGCGCCGCAGCAGCGCGTCATCAAGGTGCGCCGTGACTACAACGCCTGGGTCGCCAGCGAAAGCCTGGAAGACTACGCGCTGCGCTTCACGCCGCGCTCGTTTCGCAAGTGGAGCGAATGGCGCGTGGCGAACACGGCCCTGGGCGGCGCGGCCAGCTTCCTGGTGCTGGAAGCGCTGGGTGCCACGCTCCTGCTGCAGTTTGGCTTCATCAACACCTTCTGGGCTGTGCTGGCCACGGCCGTCATCATCTTTGCGGCCGGCCTGCCCATCAGCGTGTACGCCGCGCGCCACGGCCTGGACATGGACTTGCTGACGCGCGGCGCAGGCTTTGGCTACATCGGCAGCACCATCACGAGCCTGATCTACGCCAGCTTCACCTTCATTTTCTTCGCGCTCGAAGCGGCCATCATGGCCTACGCGCTGGAGCTGCTCTTCAGCATCCCGCCGGCCTGGGGCTACCTGCTGAGCGCGCTGGTGGTGATCCCGATGGTGATCTACGGCGTCACCGTCATCAGCCACTTCCAGGTCTGGACGCAGCCGCTGTGGATCGTGCTGCTGGTGGTGCCGTACTTCTATGTCTTCCAGGCCCACCCAACGCTGCTGGCAGAACTGCAGATCTATGCCGGCGAGAACGGCAACGGCGGCGCCTTCAACCCGCTGCTGTTCGGCGGTGCGCTGACGGTGGGCGTGGCGCTCATCACGCAGATGGGCGAACAAGTGGACTACCTGCGCTTCATGCCCGAAAGGACGGCTGCCAACCGCACGCGCTGGTGGCTGGCGGTGCTGGTGGGCGGGCCGGGCTGGGTGATTCCGGGCGTGCTGAAAATGCTGGGTGGCGCACTGCTGGCCTACCTGGCGTTGACGCTTGCAGTGCCGCCCGACCGTGTCGTCGACCCCAACCAGATGTACCTGGCGGCCTACGAGATCGTCTTCCCGCACTACGGCTGGGCGCTGGGCGCGACCGTGCTGCTGGTGGTGGTGAGCCAGCTCAAGATCAACGTCACCAATGCGTATGCCGGTTCACTGGCCTGGAGCAATTTCTTTGCGCGCCTCACGCACAGCCACCCGGGGCGCGTGGTGTGGGTCGTGTTCAACACGCTGATTGCACTGATGCTGATGGAGCTGGAAGTCTTCAAGGCCATCGGTGGTGTGCTGGGCCTGTACAGCAACATCGCCATCAGCTGGATCATGGCGGTGGTGGCCGACCTGGTGGTCAACAAGCCGCTCGGCCTGTCGCCGAAAGGCGTGGAATTCAAGCGCGCGCATCTGTATGACATCAACCCCGTCGGTGTCGGCGCGATGGGCGCGGCGTCGCTGCTGTCGATGCTGGCCTACCTGGGCGTGTTCGGGCCTATGGCGCAGGCCTTCTCCGCCGTCATCGCAATGGTGGTGGCCTTCGTCACTGCGCCGTTGATTGCGTGGGCGACGAAGGGCCGCTATTACATCGCCAGGCGGGCTGAGCCTGGCGCCTACCTGGGGGCGAAGCTGCAGCGCCACTGTGTCATCTGCGAGCGCGAATACGAAGGCGAAGACATGGCGCGGTGCCCCGCGTATGGCGGGCCCATCTGCAGCCTGTGCTGTTCACTCGACGCGTGCTGCCACGATCTGTGCAAACCCGAAGCCGCGCGCGCGCGGCTGCAGCTCAATGCCCTGCTGCAGCGCCTGACACCGCGCGCCTGGTGGCCGCAACTGGACACGGGCCTGGGCCGCTACCTGCTGCTGATGGCCTGCGTGGCGCCCACGCTTTGGGCCTTGCTCTACATGCTGTACCAGGTGGAACTGCGGCAGCTGGCCGACGACGCGCTGGCCACCGCCCCGGTCATACGCGCCGCCTTCATCAAGGCCTATTGCGCGCTGCTGCTGGTGGGTGGCGTCATCGGCTGGTGGCTGGTGCTGACGCAGATCAGCCGCCGCGTGGCGCAGGAAGAAAGCAACCGGCAAACCGAAGCGCTGGTGAAAGAAATCGAATCGCACGCCCGCACCGACGGAGAACTGCAACGCGCCAAACGCGCAGCCGATGCAGCCAACCAGGCCAAGACGCGCTACATCAGCGCCATCAGCCACGAACTGCGCACGCCGCTGAACAGCATCCTCGGCTATGCGCAGTTGCTGGACGAAGACCCCACCATGCCGGCGCAGCGCAAACACAGCGTGGGCGTGATCCGGCGCGGCGGTGAACACCTGCTGGGGCTGATCGAAGGCACGCTGGACATCGCGCGCATCGAAGGCGGCAAGCTGGCGCTGGACCCGAAGCCGATGCGTCTGCGCCAGGCGCTGCAGCAGATCGTCGAGATGTTTGAACTGCAGGCCGTCAGCAAGGGCCTGCGCTTCGAACACGACGTGTCCGCCGCGCCGGAAGTGGTGCGCGCGGATGAGCGGCGGCTGACGCAGATCCTCATCAACGTGCTCGGCAACGCCGTCAAGTTCACGGCGGTCGGGCGCGTGAGTTTCCGCGCCAGCCACGTGCGCGAGATGGCCGTGTTCGAGATTGAGGACACCGGCCCCGGCATCGCGGTTGAAGACCTGGAACGCATCTTTGAGCCCTTCTCGCGCGGCAGCCACGCGGCCGGTGGTGGGCCCACGGGTGCTGGCGGCACGGGCTTGGGCCTGACGATTGCCAAGATGCTCACCGACCTGATGGGCGGTGAACTGAGCGTCCACAGCACGCTGGGGGTGGGTTCGGTGTTCAAGGTGAAATTGTTTTTGCCAGAGGTGCACGCCCAGTCCACGGACGCCCGGGGCGGCGCGGGCCCGCTGGCGGCCCGGGCGCGCAAGCCCCGCCTGGGCTACGTGGGGCCGCGCCGGCGGGTGCTGGTGGTGGACAACGA
>JAYSYB010000331.1:0-15056 GCA_043716775.1 Rubrivivax sp. | reverse complement strand
ACGAAGTTTCCGAGGCTCTTGCTCATCTTGCGGCCCGCGCCATCGACCGTGAAGCCGTGGGTCAGCAAGCCGCGATACGGTGCCCGGCCTTCCACCGCGCAGCCGATCAAGAGCGAGCTGTGAAACCAGCCGCGGTGCTGGTCGTGGCCTTCCAGGTAGAGGTCGGCTTCGGGGCCGGTGGCGTGGTGGCCCGGGTTGGCGGGCAGGCCCTGGTGCGAACCGCGCAGCACGTGGCTGAAGGTGCTGCCGGAATCGAACCAGACGTCGAGGATGTCGGTGCTTTTGGCGTAGTGCTCTGCATCTTGTCCGAGCCAGGCGGCCGGGTCGAGCTGGCTCCACGCTTCCACGCCGCCTTCCGCCACCAGCGCCACCGCGCGGTCCATCAGTGCCATGGTGTCGGGATGCAATTCGCCACTCACCTTGTGCAGAAAGAAGGGCAGCGGCACGCCCCAGTTGCGCTGGCGGCTGATGCACCAGTCGGGCCTGCCGGCGATCATGTCGCGCAGGCGGGCGCGGCCGTTCTCCGGGTAGAACGCGGTGTCGTCGATGGCTTTCAGCGCCGTCTGGCGCAAGGTGCCGGGCGCCTTGTCCGCCGTGAAGACACCATCGCCTTCGTCCATGCGCACAAACCACTGTGCCGCAGCACGGTAGACCACCGGCGTCTTGTGGCGCCAGCAGTGCGGGTAGCTGTGCGTCAGCGTGGACGTGGCCAGCAGCCGGTTGCTCTGCTTCAGAACTTCCACGATGCGTGGGTTGGCCTTCCAGATGTGCATGCCGCCAAAGAGCGGCAGCGCGGCTTCATACACGCCGTCGCCCTGCACGGGGTTCAGGATGTCGTCGTGCTTCAGGCCGTGCGCGATGCAGGAGTTGAAATCTTCCACGCCATAGGCCGGTGCCGAATGCACGATGCCGGTGCCGTCGTCTGCCGTGGCGTAGTCGGCCAGGTAGACCGGGCTCAGGCGCCAATAGCCTTCGTGCGTGTCGGCAAGCGGGTGGTGGAAATTCAGGCCTTCCAGTTTTGCGCCAGCCGCAGTGGCTACCACTTCGCCGGTTAGGCCGTAGCGCACCAGGCATTTTTCAACCAGCGCTTCAGCCAGCAGCAGCAGGCCGCGGTCGGTGTCCACCAGCGCATAGACCAGTGCCGGGTTGAGGTTGAGCGCCTGGTTGGCGGGGATGGTCCAGGGCGTGGTGGTCCAGATGACCGCAAAGGCGGCCTTGTTCAGCGATGGCAAGCCGAAGGCGGCAGTCAGCGCGGCGGGGTCGGCAGCAGGGAAGGCCACATCCACCGTGGGCGATGCCTTGTCGGCGTACTCGATCTCGAATTCCGCCAGCGAAGAACCGCAGTCAAAGCACCAGTACACCGGCTTGGCGCCGCGGTAGACATAGCCGCGTTCCATCAGCCGCTTGAGCACGCGGATTTCGCCCGATTCATTCGCACGGTCCATCGTGCGGTAGGGGCGGTCCCATTCGCCCAGGATGCCCAGGCGCTGAAAGTCGGCCATCTGCTGCGCGATCTGCTCGCCCGCGTAGGCGCGGCTCAGCGCCTGCACCTTGTCGCGCGGCAGACCGCGGCCGTGGTCCTTCTCAATCTGGTTTTCGATCGGCAAGCCGTGGCAGTCCCAGCCCGGCACATAGCGGGCGTCAAAGCCCGCCAGCTGGCGGCTCTTGACCACCATGTCCTTCAGGATCTTGTTGACCGCGTGGCCAATGTGCAGCGTGCCGTTGGCATAGGGCGGGCCGTCATGCAGCACAAAAAGCGGCGCACCTTGGCGGGCGTCGCGCAGGCGTTTGTAGAGGCCGCCGTCGTGCGCCGTGTCGTTCCACGACTTGATCCACGCCGGTTCGCGTTTCGGCAGATCGCCGCGCATGGGGAATGGCGTGTCGGGCAGGTTCAGCGTCTTGCGGTAGTCCTGCGCGACTGACGTGGCGGGCGTGGTCGGCGTGGTGGGTGTGCTGGTGCTCATGGCGTGTCGAAGGCCGCAGTGGCGGCTCGGTGCAGGGCGTGGACTGGGGCGCCGCAGCGGGCGCGAGGGGTGCGCCGGCCTGCGGGCCGGCGCTTCGGGCCACCCTCAGGTGGCCGGCCCAATAATTCGGTCGTGCGTTGCCTGGCGACGCGTGGCCGCGTGCCAGCGCTGCGGCGCGGGTGACAGCGGGTGGGGCAGGCAGCTGCGCTTCATGCAGCAGATTCTACCGGCGCACAAACCAGGCCTGCGCGTTGTCGCTGTCGCGCTGGATGCCGACACGCAGCGCGTCCAGCGATGGGTACTTCAGTTCGTCGTGCAGCTTGTGCAGCAGGTCTACCCGCACGCAGCGGCCGTAGGCGGCGTCAAGGCCCAGCGCAGCAGGCCACTGCAGGCAGTGCACTTCCAGCAGCACGCGGCCTGCGTCTTCCACCGTCGGCCGCACGCCCAGGCTGGCCACACCAGGCAGTGGCTGCGGCGCCAGGCCGTGCACCTGAACGACGAAGATGCCGCTGGCGGCAGGACGCGGGTGGCCAAAGCGCAGATTCAGCGTGCGAAAGCCCAGCTCGCGCCCCAGCTTGCGGCCGTGCACGACGTGGCCGCTGATGCTGTAGGGGCGGCCCAGCAGTGCTTCTGCGCGAGCCATGTCGCCAGCGGCCAGCGCCTCGCGCACGGCGGAACTGGACACGCGCAGCCCATGCACTTCGTAGCTCATCATGCGGGCGACGTCGAAGCCTTGGCCGCTGCCGGCTGCGTCCAGCATGGCGTAGTTGCCCGTGCGCTTGGCGCCAAAGCTGAAATCGTCACCGACCAGCACGTAGCGCGCCTTCAGCCCCCGCACCAGCACGTCGCTGATGAAGGCCTGCGCCGGCATGGCGGCAAAGCGTTCATTGAAGCGCACCACCACGGCGTGGTCGATGCCGCAGCGTTCCAGCTCGGCCAGCTTGTCCCGTAGCGTCGCAATGCGCGCCGGTGCAGCGAGTGGCTTGCCCGCCAGGCGCGCGAAGTGATCGCGCGGGTGGGGCTCGAAAGTCATCACGCAAGACGGCACCGCGCGATGCCGCGCTTCGTTGATCAGCAGCGCCAGCATGGCCTGATGGCCGCGGTGCACGCCGTCAAAGTTGCCGATGGTCACGGCAGAGGCCGGCAAGCCCAGATCAAAGCTGCTGTGGATACGCATGGCGGCGGATTATCCCGGCGGCAGGGCCAGCAAGCGCTTGTACAGCGCGAGGTACGAAGTGGCAGCCCGGTTCCAGTCAAACTGCGCCGCGTGCCGGCGGACGGCATCGGCGCGGCCGGGCAGGGCGTGGCGCTCCAGGCCGTGCTGCACCACCTGCTTCATGGCGGCCGGGTCGAAGGTGTCGAAGTAGTCGGCCGCGTCGCCGCCAATCTCGGGCAGGCTGGTGCGGCGTGCCAGGAACACCGGCTTGCCGAAATGCATGGCCTCGATGGGCGGCAGGCCGAAACCCTCAGTCAGTGACGGGAACAGGAAGCCCGTGCAGTGCGCATAGGCCCAGGCTTTCTGCGCGTCGTTGATACCCAGGTGAAACTGCAGGTTGGGCAGGCGCACGGTGGCCTGCAGATGCTTGGCCTCCTGGCTCGGCGGGCCGCACAACACGAAAGTCATGTCGGGCCAGAGGCGGGCCAGTTCGATGATGGCTTGCGGGTTCTTCGACGGCGACATGCGGCTCAGGTGGAACAGAAAAGGCCGCCTGCCGTCGCGCTGCCAACCCGGCAGCGGTTCTTGCGCTGCGGTGACGAAGCTGCGTGCGCCGTTGTGGATGACGGTGATCTCGCCCGTCCAGTGCAGGTGCTGGCGCACGTCGGCCGCCGTGTGGTGGCTGATGGCCACCAGCGCGTCGCTGCGCCGCATCAGCGCCAGGGCGCGCCGCTGTTGCTGCCATGCGCGCAACGATGGCGGGCCGTGGAGGTGGTTGAGGTCATGCACCGTCACCAGTCGCACGCCGGTGCGCTGCCCGTCGAAGCTGGGCGCCAGGGTCTTGTTGTGCTGGTGCAGGCTGTGCCACAGCGCATAACGCCTTGGCTGCAGGTGGCGAAAACGCTGCCAGCGCGTCACCGGCAAGTAGCCCACGTCAGGGCCGAACAGGCCAAACAGCTTTTCGCGCAAGTGAAAGTCGAAACCAATGCCGTATTGCGCCTGCCAGACGCCGGCCAGGGCGGCCAAGCGCTGGCCGATCTGCAACGAGAACTCGCCCAGGCCGTCGTGCAGCGCGCCGATCTGCCCCAAACTGATGCCGATGCGGCGTGTATCCATCCCGGCGCAGTGTAGCCAGCGTCACCGAGCTGCCCTGGGACACGAGGTGCCCTGGGCAGGGCCGGCCCCAGGGCGGACTCGCGGTTTGCACTGGCACAATCTGTTGCATGACCCGGCTCCCACTCGCCCAAGTCACCTTGTGTGCGGTGGATACCCAGACGCCCGCGCTCGCAGCGCAGTCGTTGTTGCGGTCGATGCACCGCATCCAGTTCGGCCGTGTCTTCCTTTTCACCCACGACTGGCTGCCGACGGTGGTGCTGCCGGGCATCGAAATCATCGACATCGGCCCGCTGCGCAGCGCGCACGAACAGTCGGCTTTTGTCATGCGCCAGTTGCCGGCTTACATCCGCACCTCCCATGCCCTGCTGACGCGGTGGGACGGTTTCATCACCCAGCCGCAGGCCTGGAACGACGAGTTCCTGGTCTATGACTACGTGGGTGCCGTCTGGCCTGATGAACCCGAAGAGACCGCCGTGGGAGACGGCGGCTTTTCGCTGCGGTCGCGGCGCTTCCTGGCCGCAGGCCTGGACGCGCGCATGATGCAGAGCCACTCGGGAAACGAAGTGTCGTGCCGCCGGCAGCGGGCCTTTGTGGAGCAGGCCCACGGCATCTTCGCGCCGCCGGCGGTGGCCAACCGCTTTGCCATCGGCGAGCTGGGTGGGTCGGGCGCATGGGGGCTTGTGGGTGCGAGCCTGGGTTTCCGCGGCGCCCACCACCTGCCAGACCTGTTGCCTCAAGCGGAACTCAGCCGCTGGTTGGACGAGCTGCCCGCCACCTTTTTTGCCGGCGCGGACGCGCCGCGCTTGTTGCGGGCTTTGCTGGCCAGCCGCATGCCGGCCGCAGCCAGCAAGTTGCTGGCGCGGCGCAAGGCCCCAGGGGGTGATGACGCGGAATTGCCGCTGCTGAGCGCGGCCACGCGGCTGCTGGGCGCCTTGTCGCCCGCTGCTCGTCCTTGACCGGTGGGTGATTGGCGCATGAGCGGCGTATGAGCGGCGTATGAGCGACCCCTACGCCCAGTGGAAAGGCTGGGACGCGGCGGACTTTGCCCGTTTTTCAGCCTACGACGCCCGCTACTTCAGCTGGCATGTGAAGCGTGCCGTTGCGCCCCTTCGCACGCCCATCCATGCCCTGGAAGTAGGCTTCGGCAACGGCCGCTTCATGGGTTGGCTGCGTGCACAGGGGCATGCGGTGGTGGGCGTGGAGACCAACCCGCGCCTGGTCGATGTCGCGCGTGGCGCCGGCTTTTCTGCCGAGCTGGATGTGTCGGCGGTGGACGCCGCGCTGCGTTTCGATCTCATTGCTGCCTTCGACGTGCTGGAGCATGTGCCCCCCGCGCAGACGCAGGCCTTCGTCTTGCAGCTGGCCGCACGGCTGAACCCCGGCGGGCGGCTGTTGCTGCGGTTTCCCAATGCCGAATCGCCATTTGGTCTGTGGATGCAGCATGGCGACAGCACGCACGTGAATGCTCTCGGTCTGTCAAAGGTGCGCCAGCTGTGCGCCGAATGTGGAATGCACCTGCTGCACAGCGGCGAAACCCTGCCCTGGCACCAGCAGCCCGCCAGCCGCCGCATGGGCGCGCTGTGGGTGCGCCTGCAGCGCAAGGCTTTTGAATCCCGCCTGCGCAAGATGTACCAGCTGCCGCGCGGGCTGGACTTGTCCACCAATCAGCTTGTGGTGCTCAGCCGGGCTGATGAGCCGGCGCAGGAAAGTCTGGCATCACGCTGACAGCCTCCACCGCGTCCGCGTACTGCTGCAGGACTATCGGCCAGCTGCAACTGCGCTGCACGTAGGCAGCGCCCAGCGTGGCCCAGCGCTCGCGCCCGGCGGCGTCCAGCGTCTGCATCACCGCCATCGCGCGCACCAGCTCGGCCTGGCCGCGGTAGGCCAGGCCGGCGCCGCTGTGCGCGATGTGGTCGGCCAGCACGTCGCACTGCGCGTTGGCGATGACGGGGGTGCGCAGCAGCATGGCTTCCAGCAGCACCAGTGACAGGCTCTCGTAGCGCGACGGGATGACCAGCGCACCCGCACCTTTGATGAGCGCGTCGCGTTCAGCGTCGCTGACGAAGCCGGTGCTGAGGATGCGCGGGTGCTCAGGCACCGGCATCACCGCCTTGCCCACCAGCACCAACTGCGCGGCCGGGTTCTTGCGCAGGTGGGCCAGGAAGGCGCTGAGCAGTTGTTTGCAGCCTTTTGACACGTCGATGCGGCCGACGTAGACCAGGTAGCCCGGCTGCAGGCCGCGCCGGGCCAGCACCTGCGCCACGGCCTGCGCCGTTGGCGTCACGATCTCCACCCCCGCACCGGCGACCGGCGCGTTGCGGGTGTCGATGCCGTACATCCTGGCGGCCAGGCGGCGCTCTGCGTCGGTGTTGAAGACCAGCGCTCCAGCTTTGCGCATGACTTCGCCATAGACCGGCTGGTACATCGGTTTTTCGTCGTGCAAGAGCGGCACGAGCACGCTGCGTCGGCCAAAGGCTTCGACGCCCAGCGCCGCCGGTTCGTACAGCGCGGTGAAGAAAATCACCGCGTCGTAGCGCTTTGCTGAATCGCGCAGATGCTGCAACAGGCCTTCGCAATGCGGGCCCTGGCGGCGCAGGAAGTCGCGGCCGTCGTAGAAACTGTCGCCCCGCGGTGCTGCGACTTGCGCGCCCGGCAGCCGACGCAGCAGTGCGCGCAGCTTGAAACGCAGCTTGTGCACGAGCGGCACGCGCGCACGGCCGACGTCATTGCGCAGAGGGTGCGCAAAGCGCAGCACGCGGACGCCGCACACGTCGCTTCCGCCCGGCGGGTAGTGCATGGCCCACGTGGAGTAGTCCAGAGCGCAACTGGTCAGCACTTCGACGTCAAAGCGCGCCTTCAGGCGTTCGGCCAGCATGCGCACCAGCGCTTCTGCGCCGCCGTTGATCTCTTCACCGTAGCGTTGAACGACGAGTGCGATTCTCTTCATGGTGTTGCGGGCTGGGTTTCTGGCTGCGCTTATGGCTGCGCTTATGGCTGCGCTTATGTCTGCGTTTGTGCCTGCGTTTGTGCCTGCGCTGATGGCAACAACCACTGCCATGCGCCAGGCACCAGGTCGGCAGGCAGTCGCCAAGGCCCGAAGGCACTGCGGTGCAGGCCTTCGACCCGGTTGCCAACGGCGGCCACCATGCGTTTGACCTGGTGGTAGCGGCCGTCTGTCAGCGTCAGCCGCAGGCCGAATTCACCGGTGATTTCGCAGGCGGCAGCGGCCACCGGCTTGGTGTCATCGTGCAGCAGCACGCCGGCCATCAACTGCGCGGGCAAGTCGGCTGCCACCGGGTGTTTGGTCAGCACTTCATAGACCTTGGCAACGTGGTGCTTGGGGGACGTCAGGCGGTGGATGAGCGTGCCGTCGTCGGTCAGCAGCAAGAGGCCGGTGGTGTCCTGGTCCAGCCGGCCCACGGGTTGCACGCCGCGCTGGCGCAGCGGCGCGGGCAACAGGCTCAGCACCCCCAGGTGGTCACGCGGGCTGCGTGAACATTCGTAGCCGGGCGGCTTGTGCAGCATCAACAGCGCCTTGGCGTGGTACGGCCAGGGCTGCCCGTTGACGTGGAAGACGAGGCCGGCTTCGGGCAACTGCAGCGTGCCGTCCGCCAGCGTCTGCCCGCCCACTGCCACGGCGCCATTGCGCAAGAGCACTGCGCATTCGCGGCGGCTGCCAAAGCCCTGGCTGAAGAGGATGTCTGCAAGTTTCATGGGCGCGCAGTGTCGCACCGGTTGCTGGATGCATCGGGTTGTTCCGCGTTGTTCCGGGTTCCGGTGCGCCGGGTGGCGTCACGCCATCGCTCGTCCGCGCTGTCTAAAAAGGATGCACCATGACCCTGCTTGTGAAGGCCAGACCCCGCGACGTTTGACTGGGCTTGCTACCGATATTGCTGGCCGCCTGTGGCGGCACCGTGGGCGGTGACCCGGTGGGCGACAACGCCTGCTTGCAGTACGGCACGGCTGGCGTGGTCTACGACCCCGGCACGCCAGGCGCCAACGGCGCGCCTGAAGCGGCTCGGCCACCGACAGGCACTGTTTGACCCCGCCATCAAGATTGCCACCGAAGGCTTCAGGATCAGCCCGCGCGTGTCGTCGTTCATTGCCGAGTCGGCCACGAGCCTGCTGCGTGACCCGCACGCACGCGCCCGTTTCCTCAACGCCGACAACAGCGCCAAGGCCGCCGGCACGCTGCTGACAAGCCCGGCCCTGGCCAGCACATTTGCCACCATTGCCAATGGCGGCATCGCGGCCCTCTACGGCGGCGCGCTGGCGCGGACATCGTCGATGAGATTTCGGACACCGCCGGTGGCATCACCCCCGGCGTGACGACACTGGCGGGCCTGGTGGCCTACCGGTCCGTCAAGCGCACAGCCATCTGCGGCACTTACCGCAACGTGTGGGTGTGCGGCATGCCGCCCCCGAGCGAACGGCGGCAACAACGATGCGCTCATCACCGGCTTGCGTGCGCTGGGGCACACGGTGAACACGGCGGCGCAGAGCAGCGGCATCGGCACCATCGTGCGTCGCAGCAACCCCCAGGGCTGCTACTACCTGGAAGGCGGCGCCGACCCGCGCCGCGAGGGCATCGTGCTGGGTGACCTCTACCGGTCTGACTGAGCCCGCACATGCAAGTCCGGAAGGACTTGCCAGGCAGGTGTTGGCGGGAGCGCGATTTCACGCGCGAGTGCTGAGCGCCAGTGCGCCTTCACAGCGAACCCGGCCGCGTGGCTTGGGCGGCGTTGCGGCCCGGCCAGTCGCGCGCGGCGGGCAAGTACGGCAGGTGCGGCAGGTGCGGGTCGTCCAGCGCACGCGCCGCCAGAACGGCGTTGCGGATGGCGCGCGACACTGCTTCGGCGGTCATCGCGGCCAGTGCGGTGAGATCGCCGCAGCCACCAGCAGCGCCCGTGGCCAGTGCAAAAAAAGCGTCGCCGTCATTGACCGTGATGGGGCTGACCGCCCGCGACAAGCCGTGGTGCGCCTGCGCCGCAAGCTGCGTCACCTGCGCCTTCGACAGCAGCGCGTCGGTGGCCACCACGCCAATGGTGGTGGCCATGCCGGCCATCAGGTGTTCGGGGCCGTGTCCGGCCAGCAGCGCGCGCGTGCTGCGCACCAGGTCGCGCCCATCTTCACTGCGCGCGCCGGCAATCACGCGGCCGTTGGCGTCCAGCACGTCGCCGATGGCGTTGACGGCCACCAGCGCGCCGACGGTGAAGCCGCCAAGTTGCACCGACGCGGTGCCGATGCCGCCGCGCATGGCGCGCGCGATGCCGAAGAGCTTGCCCACCGTGGCGCCCAGGCCGGCACCTGCGTTGCCTTGCGCCGGCATGTCGCTGCTGGCGGCTTCGCACGCGGCGTAGCCGGTGTCGGCGTCGGGGCGGATGCGGGCGTCGCCGATCCAGAGGTCAAAGAGCACGGCGGCCGGAACGATCGGCACGCGGATCGGCACGCGGATGATGTCCAGGCCTGCTTCACCGGCCGCGCCTTCCTGCACCGCAGCACCCACGGGCAGGCCATGGCCCCGCTCGTCCAGCCAGCGCATGACGCCGCCTGCGGCGTCAAGCCCGAAGGCGCTGCCGCCTGTCAGCAGCACGGCGTGCACCTGGTGCACGGTGTTTTCTGGGCGCAGCAGATCGGTCTCTCGGGTGCCGGGCGCACCGCCGCGCACCGCAGCACCGCACACCGCGCCTTCGGGGCACAGCACCACGCTGCAGCCAGTGGCGCGACCAGGCGCCGCCGCATGGCCCACCGTGATGCCTTCTACATCGGTGATGGCGCCGGGGTGGAGGTCGTGCGTGTTCATGCTGATATGACCTGCACCGTCGGCCTTGGCCTTGCCCCTATGCGAAGACGCCCGCCGTGTCCTGCATGCGCGCCGACACTTCGCCCAGGTGGTGCATCGTGTCGCCCAGCGTCAGCTCCAGCATCGTCAGGCGCTTGAAGTAGTGGCTCGCGATGTATTCGTCGGTGCAGGCAATGCCGCCGTGCAGCTGGATGCACTGCTGGCCCACGAAGCGCATGGAATGGCCCAGTTGCACGCGTGCTTGCGCCACGGCGCGGCGGCGCTGCGGTGCAGGTTCAGCCAGCTTCAGGCTGGCGAAATAGCTCATCGACCGGCCCAGTTCCAGCTGCATCTTGACGTCGGCCATGCGGTGGCGCAGGGCCTGGAAGCTGGCCAGGGTGCTGCCAAACTGCTTGCGCGTGTTCATGTAGTCCACGGTGATGGCCACCAGCCGGTCCATCAGGCCCACCGCTTCGGCGCAATGCGCGGCAACGCCCACATCCACGGCGGTTTCGAGCAGCGCGTAGGCGTCGGGCGTGATCAGTTGTGCGGGTGCCGCCACCAAGCGCACATCGGCCGCACGGCCACCGTCCTGCGTGGGGTAGGCGGTGATGCGGGCATCGGCCGCGCGCACCAGAAAGAGCGAGATACCCGCCTGATCGGACGCGGCGCGATCTGCGCCCGAGACGCGGGCGGGCACGATGAAAGCGTCGGCTTCGTCGCCGGCCGGCACCACGCACTTCACGCCGTCAAGGGCCCAGCCTGCGCCGACAGCCGTTGCCCGCGTCGTCACATGCTGAAGCTGGTGCCGCGCCGCGCGTTCCTGCAACGCCGGGATCACCAACGATTCACCGCCGGCAATGCCGGGCAGCCATGCCGCCTGCAGTGCTGCAGGCGCCGCCGCCAGCAAGACTGGCGTCATCAGCGCGGCATAGGCATAGGGCGCATTCACCAGGCCTCGGCCCAGTTCTTCGCAGACCACCATCGCGTCGATGGCGCCCTGGCCCAGGCCGCCGTGCGCGTCGGGCACCACCAGGCCGGCCAGGCCGAGTTCTGCCAGTTCGCCGTACACCGCTCGGCTGGCGCCGCCGGCCTTGGCCAGCGCGTGGCGGCGGTCGAAACTGAAGCCCTTGTCCACCCAGCGGCGGACGGCGTCGCGCAGGGATTCCTGGTCGTCGGTGAAATCGAAGTCCATGGTTCAGCTCCCAAGCACGGTTTGCGAAACGATGTTGCGCTGCACTTCGTTGCTGCCGCCGTAAATCGTTGTCTTGCGCAGGTTGAAGAAGGTGCCCGCCAAGGGCAGCAGCGGCGTCGGGAAGGCCAGGTCGCCTTGCCAGCCTGCTTCCATCGCCTCGTGGATGCAGGGGCGCGCCAGCGGGCCGGCGGCCAGCATCATCAATTCGGAATAGCGCTGCTGGATTTCGCTGCCGCGGATCTTCAAGAGGCCTGCCACGTCCAGGCTCTGCTTGCCGCTCTTTTCGGCTGACAGCACGCGCAGCACCATCATTTCCAGCGCCACGATGTCCACTTCCAGCAGCGCGATCTGGTCGCGGAAGCGCGCATCGTCGTAGACGCCTTCGGCCTTGGCGATGCGCTTCAAGCGCTCAAGTTCGCGCTTGGACCTGTTGACGTCGGCGATGTTGGTGCGCTCGTGCGACAGCAGGTGCTTGGCGTAAGTCCAGCCCTTGTTCTCTTCGCCGATGAGGTTCTCGGCCGGCACTTCGACGTTGTCGAACCAGACCTCGTTGACTTCGGGTTCACCGTCCATCAACACGATGGGCCGCACGGTGATGCCGGGGCTTTTCATGTCGATGAGAAGGAAGCTGATGCCGGTCTGCGGCTTGCCTTCGTTGCTGGTGCGCACCAGGCAGAAGATCCATTCGCCGTACTGGCCCAGCGTGGTCCAGGCCTTCTGGCCGTTGACGATGTATTTGTCGCCCGAACTTGTAGCGACTCTTTCGGCTTTGCACTTCAGCGATGCCAGGTCAGAGCCCGAACCGGGTTCGCTGTAGCCCTGGCTCCACCAGACTTCGCCGCTGGCGATGCCGGGCAGGAAGCGCTTCTGCTGTTCTGCATTGCCAAAGGTCATGATCACCGGCGCCACCATCACCGGGCCGAAAGGAATGACGCGCGGCGCACAGGCCAGGGCGCATTCTTCTTCGAAGAGGTGCTTCTGGATCGCGTTCCAGCCCGGGCCGCCAAACTGTGCCGGCCAGCCCCAACCGAGCCAGCCTTTCTTGCCCAGGATCTTGGCCCAGCGCTGCAGGTCGTCGCGGCTCAAGCGCAAGGCGTTGCGCACCTTGTGGCTGATGTCGGCGGGCAGGTTGTCGGCCACCCATTGGCGAATCTCAATCCTGAAACTCTGCTCTTCGGGGGTGAAGTTCAAGTCCATGTCTGTTCCTTGCGACGGGGCATGCAGGCCGCACTTTTAGCACGACCGTTCTTAAATGACTTGTCCCAAGCGGGACAAACTAGCGCAACTCCAGCCGCATCACGTCGTTGTCGCGACGCATCTGGAAGCGGTTCAAGAAGCTGTTGCCCAGCAAGATGAAGGGCATCGGCTGCGGCATGACGACTGCGCCGACGTTGTTGATTTCGACCTCGCCCACGCGCACGCGGTCCAGCACAACGATGCGCACCGGCACCGGGCCGTTGGCGGTTTGCGACACGCCGGTGCGCGCGCTGCTCAGGTCCAGGTTCAGCCGCAGCGCTTCGTCCTGGCCCATTGACACCAGCGTGGCACCGGTGTCCACCACAAAGCGCACGGCCTGGCCGTTGATGGCGCCGGTGGGCATGAAGTGGCCGCCCGAACCGGCCGCCATGACGATTTCGCGTGCGGCGCTGGGCGCGCGGGCGCTGCCGATTTGTGCCGGTGTGCCGCCGACGCGCAGGCGGCTTCTGGCGCCAGCCACTTCCACTTCAGCCTCGTCACCGTTCCAGCGCAGCAAGCGCACGCCGCCCGCGGTACCCCCGACCGCCACGGTGAGTGGCTGGCCGTTGATGACCAGCAGCGCGCGGTCGCCCATGCGGCCTGCCAGGGACACGCCCTGCGCCTGTGCGCTGGTGGTGGGTAGCAGCCACAACGGCAGCCCCAGCAGCAACCCGAAAGCCAGCAACTTCATGCGCGGAAGTTGTCGAAGCTCAAGGGCACGTCCGCCAGTTCTTTGCGCAGCAGCGCGATGGCCGTTTGCAGGTCGTCGCGTTTTGTGCCGGTCACGCGCACCGCGTCGCCTTGAATGGCGCCCTGGACCTTGATCTTGCTGGCCTTCAGCAGCGTCTGGATCTTCTTCGCGGTCTCGGCGTCGATGCCCGACTTCACGGGCACCGCCAGCTTGAGCTTGTCGCCGCCCAGCTTTTCGGGCTTGCCATCAAAGTCCAGAAAGCGCACGTCGACGGCGCGCTTGGCCAGCCGCGTCAGCAGCACGTCGCGCACCTGCTGCAGATGGAAGTCGCTGTCGCCAAAAAGCGTGAGTTCACGGTCTTTCGCGCTGCGGTCGGCCAGTTCGACCTTGGCGCTGCTGCCCTTGAAGTCGAAGCGGGTGCCGATTTCCTTGTTGGCCTGCTCAACGGCGTTGCGCATTTCCACAAGGTCGGGTTCGATCACGGTGTCAAAGCTCGGCATGGAAGCGGTGTTCTCACGGTCGTCTCTAGGATGCGTGAAAATTCTCGCATGCCCATCTCCTCCGTGCCGCCCACCAGCGCCCTCCACACGCCCCTGCAGGTGCAAGAGCGCGCCAGCCTGCGTGAACACAACACCTTCGGGCTGCCGGCTGTGGCCCGCACGCTGGTCCGCATCCACAGTGACGCTGACGTACGGCGCGTGGTGGACCACGCTGACTACGGCTTGGCGCGCAAGTTCATCCTCGGTGGCGGCAGCAACGTGGTGTTCACCAAGGACATCGACGCCGTCGTGCTGAAAGTGGAGATCCTGGGCCGCAGGCTGCTGCAGGAAACCGCCGAAGGCTGGCTGCTGGAATTTGGCGCCGGTGAATCGTGGCACGGCGCAGTGGCTTGGGCCGTGGACAACGGCTGGGCGGGGCTTGAGAACCTGGCGCTGATCCCGGGCAGCATGGGCGCGTCACCGGTGCAGAACATTGGCGCGTACGGCGTGGAGCTGAAAGACCGTTTTCATTCATTGGACGCAGTGGACCTGGTGACGGGCCGCACCGTCACGCTGAATGCGGCCGACTGCCGCTTTGGTTACCGCGACAGCGTCTTCAAGAGCCTGGGCTTTGGCGGGTTGGCGGGCAAGTCCGTCATCACCCGCGTGCGGCTGTGGCTGGCCAAGCCCTGGCAGCCGGTGCTGGGCTACCTGGACATCGAGCGCAAGATGGCCGAGACCGGCAACACGGCACCCGATTCGAGGACGCTGTTCGAGTGGGTGTGCGCCATCCGCCGCGCCAAGCTGCCCGACCCGGCGCTGATTGGCAATGCCGGCAGCTTTTTCAAGAACCCGGTGGTCACGCCCGAGCAGTGCAAGGACATCATTGGCCGCGACCCCGAAATCGTCCACTACCCGATGCCCGACGGCAGCATGAAGCTGGCCGCAGGCTGGCTGATTGACGCCTGCGGCTGGAAGGGCAAGACCGTGGGCGCGGCCGGCGTGTACGACAAGCAGGCGCTGGTGCTGGTGAACCGGGGCGGCGCTACTGGCGCCGAGGTGGTGACGCTGGCGCGCGCAATCCAGGAAAGCGTTTACGGGCGGTTCGGGATTCGGCTGGAGCCGGAGCCGATCATCCTGTAGTGGCAGGCGCTGCAGCTGGCGGCAGCAGACCCAGGTCGCGCGCAGCCTGCCGCGTCACGGGCAGCAGCTCTTCATAGCGCTGCACCAGGCGGGCAATTTCGTGTGCCGGCAGGTGGGCGGCCCCTTCCTGCAGCGCCTCGGCCGTGGCGGCCAGTGCCGACAGCCCGAGGTTGAGCGCGGCGCCCTTGACCGCATGGGCGTTGACGCGCAATTCCAGCGGTTGCGCATCACGCACTGCGGCCCGCAGGTGCTGCACGGTCTGCGGGCCTTGGTCGAGAAAGGCCGCGATCATGG
>JAYSYB010000034.1:0-2498 GCA_043716775.1 Rubrivivax sp. | reverse complement strand
CAGCTTGAAGAAATCGCCAAGACCAAGATGAGAGATCTGAACGCCGCCGACATGGACGGCGCGGTGAAGATCATTGCCGGCTCGGCGCGTTCGATGGGTCTGACGGTCGTAGGAGTCTGAAGATGACGAAGCTCACCAAAAAGGCCAAGACGAGTCAAGGCAAGATCGACAGCACCAAGCTCTACGCGCTGGACCAGGCGCTCACGATCGTCAAGGAATACGCCACCGCCAAGTTCGATGAATCCATCGACGTCGCCGTGCAATTGGGCATTGACGCCAAGAAGTCTGACCAGGTTGTGCGTGGCGCCGTCGTCATGCCCGCAGGCACCGGCAAGACCAAGCGTGTGGCCGTATTCGCCCAAGGCGCCAAGGCCGAAGAGGCCAAGGCCGCTGGTGCTGACATCGTCGGCATGGACGACCTGGCTGCCGAAATCAAGGCCGGCAAGATGGACTTCGACGTTGTCATCGCCAGCCCCGACACCATGCGTGTCGTGGGTACGCTCGGCCAAATCCTGGGCCCGCGCGGCTTGATGCCCAATCCGAAGGTTGGCACCGTGACGCCGGACGTGGCGCAAGCCGTCCGCAACGCCAAGGCCGGTCAGGTGCAGTTCCGCGTTGACAAGGCCGGCATCATCCACGGCACCATCGGCCGCCGGTCATTTGATTCTGACAAGCTGGTGATGAACCTGCGCGCGTTGGTCGAAGCCCTGAACAAGGCCAAGCCCAGCAGCAGCAAGGGCATCTATCTGCGCAAGGTGGCGTTGTCTTCCACCATGGGCGTGGGTGTGCGCGTAGACACCCAGTCGATTGCAGCGCAGGCTGCTACCTGAGTTTCAAGCGTTACTTTCAAGTTTGGTGGCGGTGCGCGAGTCTGGCGCGCCGCAAGATGAGTTTGGTGGGCTGGTTGCCGCAAGGTGGCCAGGCCATCCAAGACCGCTGGTGGGACAAAGGTGCAAGCCACAAGTCCCGTAATCGCGAGCCAGGCCGAAAGGCCGAACTCAAAGCCAGCGCAGATGGCGGTCCCGCCGTGAAGAGGAGTCCAGTTGGAAACGACCGGTTTTGCCTGTGAACGGATGGCTGCTGAATCCGGTGTGCCCGGAGGGCCGCAAGGCTTGAACGGCACGTTTTGTGTGAGGAGCAGACTTTGAGTCTCAATCGCAACGAGAAGGCAACCGTGGTCACGGATGTGAGGCAACAAGCCGCACGCTCGCAGACTTTGGCGTTGGCCGAGTACCGTGGCCTCACCGTGGAAAACCTGAACAAGCTGCGCGTCGACGCGCGGGCCAAGGGTGTGTACCTTCATGTACTGAAGAACACACTGGCCCGTCGCGCTGTTGCCGGCACCCCGTTCGAGGTGGCCCAGGGTGCCATGGTCGGCCCGCTGATTTACGGTTTTTCCGAGGATGCCGTGGCTGCGGCGAAGGTCATATCCGACTTCGCCAAGGTCAACGACAAGCTCGTCATAAAGGGCGGCGCTTACGCCGGCAAGGCGTTGAGCGTCGAGGGCATCAAAGCCCTGGCCGCGATTCCCAGCCGTGACGTGCTCATCGCCCAGGTGGCGGGCTTGCTGAAGTCGCCGATCCAGCGTTTTGCTGGCGTGGTGGCGGCACTGGCTGAAAAGCGTGGCGCAGCTGCGCTGGCGGAAGCTTCTGCCGATGCACCGGCAGAAACGCTGGCGGAAGCACCCGCTGAAGCAGTCGCAGAGGCCACCGCAGCCGCAGCAGCGCCCGCAGCGCCGCCTGCCGAGGCAGCAGCTGCCGCAGATGCAGCGCCTACGGCCACCTGACGCGCTGAACTTCCCCGCATCCCCCGTACTCAATCCAAACATTCATAGGTAATTCAAATGGCATTCGATAAAGACGCTTTCCTGTCCGCCATGGACAGCATGTCGGTGATGGAACTCAATGACCTCGTCAAGTCCATCGAAGAGAAATTCGGCGTGTCCGCTGCCTCGATGGCCGCCCCAGCGGCTGGTGGCGGTGGCGCTGCGGCGGCCGTGGTCGAAGAGCAGACCGAATTCAACGTCATGCTGCTCGAAGCCGGCGCCAACAAGGTGCAGGTCATCAAGGCCGTGCGTGAACTGACGGGTCTCGGCCTGAAAGAAGCCAAAGACCTGGTTGACGGCGCGCCGAAGGCCGTGAAGGAAGCGATTCCGAAGGCCGATGCTGACGCTGCGCTCAAGAAGCTGCTCGACGCCGGCGCCAAGGCCGAAATCAAGTAATTCGCAGTCGCTCCTTGAGCGCTTCGGCGTTCAGGGGGCACCTGCAAGGGCGGCGTGCCGCCTTTGCAAGTGTTCTCTGATCCGACTGCAGAGAACAGGTTTGGTCGGGCCCCGGTGCAACGCCGGGGTTGTCCGCCAGCGGCAGGTAGTGGCCTGTCACCAAGCCTCGGGCCATCCTGTGTGATGCCTGCCTGAGATGCCAGTCAAAGACACCGCCCGTGCCAAGGCCAGGCGCGGGTCGTCTACAGGAGAGTTCAATGGCGCAAGCAACCCCCTA
>JAYSYB010000330.1:0-5014 GCA_043716775.1 Rubrivivax sp. | reverse complement strand
CAATTCGGCCACGCGGTACCAGAGCTGGCTTTGCAGCGGCAGGTCTTTCATTGCGTGCCACGCCGCGCCGGCGCGTTCATCGCGGACGACGCCGTGCCGGCGCGTTCATCGCGGACGCCGCCGTGCTGGCGCGTGTGTCACGGCAGCCAGCTCCACAGCGCAAGACGCAGCCAGTCGACAAAACCGCGGGTCCAGATCCAGAGCAGGCTGCGCTGGCCGACCGTGACCTTGCTGACACCTTCCATGCCAGGACGCAACGGCGCAATGACATTGCCCTTGCCCGCTCCCGCGCCTTCGATGCTGGCCTCGACCGCAAACACATTGCGCCCGTCGTGCTGTGTGGCCACTGGCGTGATGCGCCGGATGCTGACCGGCAGCGGCCGCTCGGGCAGGCCCGACAGCAGCAGTTCACCTGCCTGGCCGACTTGCAGGAAGCTGATGTCGCGGTCGTCCACCTGCATCATCACGCGGAAGCCCTGCAGCGGCGCAACCTCAAACAGCAGCTTGCCGGTTTCCACCGGCGAGCCGATCTGCTGGCTCAGGTCGCCCGACACCACCACGCCGTCGAAGGGCGCCACCAGCGTGGCCCGTGACAGCCGCTCTTCGGCCAGCGCAAGTTGCGCTTCAGCCTGGTTGACCTGTGCCGCCAGCACGCCCATCGCGGCGCGGTCGGCCTGCGCTTGCGACACCGCATAGCGGCGGCTCAATTGGCTGCGTTCAGCGCTCCA
The DNA here is from genome assembly GCA_043716775.1 of Rubrivivax sp. Classification (GTDB taxonomy): domain Bacteria; phylum Pseudomonadota; class Gammaproteobacteria; order Burkholderiales; family Burkholderiaceae_C; genus Rubrivivax. The sequence continues at coordinate 4,286 of JAYSYB010000330.1, read as the reverse complement.
GCGCGAACGTTCAAGCTGCAGGTCGCGCTCGTCCAGGCGCGCCAGCGTCTGGCCCTTCTTCACGGTGTCGCCGGCGCGCACCACGGCTTCGGCAATGTAGCCGTCGAATGGCGCCACCGCAGCGATCTGCACCGAGCCTTCAACGACAGTGCGGGCCGCGACGCGGTGGTCTGTGGTCCACAGCGCGGCGAACAGCACGCCAGTGAATAGCGCGCCGCCTATCAGCTTCAGCCCCGGCCGCTGCGGGCCGGCAAATTCGCGCACCGCGTCGACCAGACTCTCGCGGCTGCGTTCCAGCCAGCCGCGTTCACGCGCGTGCTGCAGGCCCCAGTAAGGCCCGAGCAGCACCCCGAGTGCCGCGGCCACTTCGCGCGTGGCGGCGTCGAAGGCCGGGCCTGCACTGCGTTCGAGGGTGATGACGCCGATGGTGCGGCCCTGGTCGCGCACCGGCACCGACAGCAGCGCCTGCACCGCCAGCTGGCGCGCGCTGTCGGCCTGCGCCAGTGCGGTCAAGGCTTCGCCGTCTGGCGCGGGGTGGGCCACTGCCGTGCCGAGGTCAAGCGCTTCGTCCATCGCTTCGCCGATCCAGCGCACCAGGTCAGAACGGCGGTCGAAAGTCGCGGTGTTGGACATCACCAGCGGCACGATCTGGCCGTGCGACTCAAAGCCCACCGAGACGCGGTCGCAGGGCAGGCGCTGCACCAGTTCATTGGCCACTGCCAATGCCGAAGGCTGCAGCTGCGCGTGCTGCATGGCGGTGGCCATGGCTTCGCTGATGAGGTCGCTGCGGGCCTGGCGAGCGTCGCGCTCGGCCATCATCTGGCGGCGGAAGTGGTCCACGATCCAGGCCGCGCCCCAATGGATGTGGCGCAGTGCCCCCTGCAGGCCTTCGGCCGGGCCGGGGCCGATGTCGAGCACGACAGCGGCACACAGCAGGCCATCGACGTCCAGCGGGTAGGCGACGTGCGCCGCGCCGTCTGCCGCGGGCGCTGCTTCGCTGCCGGGCGCTGCCACCACGCCCTCGCGCGACTGCAGGGCGCGCTGCGCCACTGCCGACAGGTACTGCAGGTCGCGCCGCGGGTCGGGCCAGGCGGCGGCGACGGTGAAGGCATCGCCACCGGCTTCGCGCGTCAGCAGCAGCGCGGCGCGCGCGCGGTCCACGCGCACGCCCAGCAGGGCCAGCCAGGCGGCGAACAATTCAGCCGAGTCTGCGGGCGCCGAGAAGCGCGCCCACGCGGCCGTTTCGGCACGCGCGCGCGGGTCTTCGGCAATCGAATAGACGGGAGCAGCGTGCTGCATCAGATAACCCTGCAGCCGGGGGCACGCCAGGGCGTGCGACGCGTCACTGGACGGTGGCGACAGCCTCCACCGGCGGCACGGCCGATGACGCCGGTGAGGCGGCTTCGCCGTCGTTCAGCGTGCCGATCAAGCGGTCCTTCACGTCTTCAAAATTGCGCATCGAGTGCATCTGCAGGTAGAGCAGTTCAAGTTCATCGGTGCGCGCCAGGCTGGCCAGCGCGTCGCCGCTGAGCGCGCGCAGCTTGTCGCGGCGCACGCCTAAGAAGCCACTGAGCGACAGCTTGCCGCCCTGCGGCGTGACAACTTGCGCCTGCATCGGCTCGAGCAGGCCGAGCTCCTTGACACGGCGGCCGAAGGCGCGCGTGCGCTCAAACTGCGCCTGGTATTCCTGCAGAAACTTGAGCACCTTCTCGACGTAGGCGCTGGGCTTGCCGTCGTCGGCAAAGAGCCGTTCGCCGCGGCCTTCGCGGTTGACGCCGGGGTGCGATTCGTCGATGCACAACGTGAAGGACTTGCCGTCGTCGCTGCGCGAAAAGACGAAGGGGTAGCGGCGGATGAAGGCCGGCACGTACTTGGCCTGCCACTGGCGGTCAGCCGAAAGGTACAGGTTCTGCTGGTCGCGCACACCCAGCACCACGGCAGGAACGACGCCTTCGCCGGTGTCGGTGAAAACGATGGCGTATTCCGCCGCGGCGTGCAGGAATTCCACCGCCATCAGCGGCACCGCGTTGATGCCGGCCGTGAAGGCGTAGTGCCCGGTGGGCTCGAGGCTGACGTTGCGGTGGCGGGCTTCCGACACCGGTACAGCGCTTTCATAGATCAGCAGTTGCTTGGCCACTTTTTTTCCCTGTGTGAAGAATGAGTCGGTACGAGTATCGCCGTGGGGGCTGCACTTGCGAACCCGCGTTTATGCGGTCACCTCGGCTGCCGCCTTGTGCATTCGCGGGCTCACGTCCAGGCGCAGGCGCAGCGACGCGTTGGGGTCGGCACGCTCGGCGCTGGCGCCCAGGTGGTTGACAAAACGGTCCTGCCAGCTGGCCACCTTGATCGCAGGTGCCGCGTTGCTGCTTGCACCGCTGCCTGCGGTGCTGCCCGCATCTTGCTGCGCGGGCTGCGCCCAGTCGATGCGCACCGTGTCAGGCGTGGGCAGTGCGCTGGCCCGCAGGAAGTTCGCGCTCAGTTGCGGCACCGGTGCAGCCAACACACGCGGATGCAGCAAGAACTTGCGGCCATCGGCCCCGGCGCCGGCCGACGGCAGGACCGCCACCGCCGTGCTCGCCGCCGCCAGATCGGCCAGCGTGACGCGGTCACCATCCTCCACTTGCGCGAGCCGAGTGACGGTGCCTTGGTTGCTCAGCGTGCTGTCGGCGGTGCTGGCTACCGTCGCAGTGCCGGCAGGCTGGGCCAGGGCCGGCCCGTTGTCCGGGTGCGCCTGCTGGTTACCGTTGTGCAGGTTGCCGGCCACAAACAGCACCAGGTTGCCCTGCGGGTCGCGGATCTCGATCTTCGCAAAGTCGCTGCTGCCGGGTTCGCCGTTGTCGGTGAAGGTGAACTTCACCGTATAGCCCGACACGCCGTTGAAGCGACCCAGGCCCTGGCCCACCATGGTGTCAAAAGGCGCCGGCCGCGGCAGCGGGTTCAGTGCGGGGTCGTCGTAGCAGTTCATTGCGGTCAACGATTCCAGGTGGAAGCGGTTGCCGCCGAAGTTGACCTGCAGGTTGTTGGGCCCGGTGTTGATGTCGCAATACAGTTCGAAGCCGTGCGTGACGCGCATGCCCGCTTCGGTGTAAATGCTGCCGCCGCCGGTCATGCGGCCGGTGGCGTGAGTGGGCTGCGTGACCAGGTAGTGCGCCACGTCGTCGTCGCGCGCCGTGGCGCCAGTGACAACGTCGGTGGCGCTGACGCGGCCGACGTTGACGTAACTGCCCTGCACCGCTGCCGTGTTGAAGACGCCGGCCGAGGTGTAGAGCCAGGTCTCGCCGGGGTCGAGCAGGCCGTCGCGGTCAATGTCACCCACGATGTTGGAGCCCAGCACCACCGGCACCGCGCGGAAGTCGTCGGCCGGGTTGTCGGTGGCCGCGTCGTCCCACAGCACGATGCCCTGCAGCGCGTTGCTGCCGGTGTTGCGCACCTGGAAGGTGAAGGTCGGCACCGAGCCGTCGGCCAGGATCACTGGGCGGCTGGCGTCGTTGGCGTCTTCCAGCGGCGTCGGGTTCCTCGGGTCGACGGCGTTGATGGCCTTGACGATGGTGATGCTCGTCGTGCTGGTGGGCGTGGTGCCAAAGTAGTGCGCCAGATCGGCGTCGTCGTAACGGACGCCGGTGCTGTCGGCTGCCAGCACCGTGACCGTGTTCATCTGCTGACCGGCACGCGCCGTGGTGGGCGCGCCCACCACACCGGCCGAGGTGAAGAGCCAGACCTCGCCAGCGTCGAGCCGGCCGTCGGTGTTGCTGTCGCCGTTGACGTACACCGGCGAGAAGCCGTCACTGTCGCGCAGGTCGGTGATGTCCAGCGTCACGTTCGACAGGTTGCTGACGAGGTAGGTCCAGATGATGGGCGAGCCGACCTGCAAGATCGGGCCGGTCGGCAGGTCGGCGTCTTCATAACGCGTGGGTGCAGTGGCGTGCACGGCGTTGACGGCCTTGTCGACGCGGATGGCGCCTAACTGGCCCAGGTAGCTGGCCGAGTCGGTGTCGGTGGCCGTGCGGCCGGTGCGGCCGTCGGTGCCGGTGGCGGTCACCGTGTTGGTGTGCAGGCCCAGCGTGGCCAGGCTCAGCGCCGAGGTGTAGCGCCAGACTTCACCCACATCCAGCAAGTTGTCGCGGTCGATGTCGCCGACGTTGAAGCCCGATAGCAGCACGGCCGTCGGCGTGAAGTCGTCGGCGGTGTTGCTCGGCGTGGCCGCGTCGTCTCGCAAGGTGCCGACCGACAGCGCGCCGTTGCCGGTGTTGCGCAACAGGTAGCTGTAAACGATGGGCGTGCCCAGG
>JAYSYB010000329.1:0-1560 GCA_043716775.1 Rubrivivax sp. | reverse complement strand
CCCCTCGACGGTCTCACGGGAGCTGACCCGCAACGCTGCGACGCGCAGCGGCAATCTCGAGTATCGGGCATCTGTTGCGCAGTGGAAGGCAGAGCTGGTGACCAGAAGGTCCAAGCCATCCCATTACACACAAGTCCGTAACATAGGCAGCTCAATGACAAAAGGGGCGGATGGATGGGCTGGGCGGAACAAGAATTCGAGACGATTGACTTGGGTGACCCGCGTCTGAACCGGCGCGCCGTGCTGCTGGCCGAGCGGCTGGGACAAAAGCCCGGAGCAAGTATTCCGGGAGCGTGCGAGAACTGGGCCGAGACGGCGGCGGCCTATCGCTTCCTGCGCAACGAGCAGGTCAGCTGCGAAGACGTGATGACGGCCCACCGCCAGGCGACGATGGGCCGCATCCGCGAGCACGCGGTGGTGCTGTGCCTGCAAGACACCACCGAGCTGGACTACAACGGCCAGACGATGACGGGCCTGGGGCCCCTGAGCTACGAGGCCCAGCGTGGGCTGTATTTGCACCCGACCTATGTGGTCACGCCCCAGCGCGAGCCGCTGGGGGTGATGAACGCCTGGACGTGGGCGCGCGAGTTCAAGACGGGCGATGGACCGCGCGGCGGCGTGCTCGAAAGCGTGCGATGGGTGGAAAGTTACGAACGCATTGCCGAGCAGGCCAGCGAGCTGCCAGGCACGCGTCATGTATGCATCGGCGACCGCGAGTCGGACATCCTGGCGCTGCTGGTGATGGCGCGCAAGATGAACCACGCGGCCGATTATCTGGTGCGCTGCCAGCACAACCGGGTGTTGCCCGAGGGCGGCAAGCTGTGGGACCAGGTGATGACCAGCGCGCCGCTGGGGCATATTCGCTTTGAGATGCCGGCCGGTCGCGGGCGCAAGGCCCGCGCGGTCGAGCAGGAGGTGCGCGCCCAGCGCGTGGTGCTGCCTGACCGCCAGGGCGGCCAGCTCGAAGTGACCTGCCTCATCGCATCGGAAGTCAACGCACCGGCAGGCGCCAAGCCGGTGGTCTGGCGTTTGCTCACCAACCGGGCGGCGACCACGCTGCAGGCTGCGGTGGAGCTGGTCGATTGGTATCGCGCCCGGTGGGAAATTGAGCTTTTTTTCCTGGTCCTCAAGGAGGGCTGTCGGGTCGAACGGCTGCAGCTCAGCGATGCTGACCGGCTGCAAACCGCGCTGGCGCTGTACATGGTAATTGCCTGGCGCATCAACCGCTTGATGCGGCTGGGGCGCACCTTGCCCGATTTACCAGCTGACCTGCTGTTCGAGCCTGACGAGTGGCGAGCGGCGTTCATCCTGAACAAAAAACCCGTGCCCAGGCAGACTCCCACGCTTAACACCGTGGTGCGCCTGATTGCCCAGCGCGGCGGCTTTCTGGGCAGAAAGCACGATGGCGAACCGGGCGCTAAGACGATTTGGCTGGGCATGCAGGAGATTGCCGTTTTCGTTGAAGGTGCCCGTTATGCCCGGCAGTTCAACGATGGGTGACTTGTGTGTAATGGGATGGGATAGGCGTCCCTCGGGCCGGCGGCGCTACGTGTGCCCGCC
>JAYSYB010000328.1:0-1560 GCA_043716775.1 Rubrivivax sp. | reverse complement strand
TCGTCGCACCGCCGGCCTCATTGGCAGGCACACGCACCATACCGGGTCGATACGGCGGGCCGCCGGGCAGCGCAAACAGCTTGTAGTCGGGCGAAGTTCGCACCGCACGCACCAGCCTTGCACCACGTTGGGTCAGCTGGCCATTGAGCGGCAGGCCGCTCAGGTGCGCGCCGCAAACCGCAAGCTGCACCTGACCTGACGGGAACAACTTTGCATCGGGCAAAGCCGCTGTCAGATGGGGCGCATGGGTGGTTGCACCCACCGTGCTGATTGCTGCCGGGTGCAGGCGGGCGGCCAGCGTCAGCAGTGCAAAGTCCTGGCCGCTGCGGGCCACCAGCGTCACCCCACAGGGCAGGCCGCTGCTCATGAACCCGGTGGGCACGGCCACGGCAGACAAGTCGAGCAAATTGACGAAGTTGGTGTAATAACCAAGGTTGGAATTCAGCCGGATCGGATCGGCCTCTACCGCCGCTATTGTGTAGGGTGTGCTGGCCGTGGGCATGACCAGGCAGTCGATAGTGGCCCAGACAGGCTGGGTTTGCAGCTCCAGCGACTTGAGCCTGTAGAGCGCGGCAAAGGTGTCGGGTGCCGAGATGCTGATGCCTTTTTCAGTGATGGCTCTTGTTACCGGGTGCAGCGCTTCGGGATGGGCTTCAATAAATGGGCGAATCGCGGCATAGCGCTCGGCCACCCACGGGCCGTCGTACAGCAGCGTGGCAACGGCCAGAAAGGGTGACAAATCGACCTCAACCTTTGTTCCGCCCAGCGCAACCAGTTGCGCCACCGCGCTGGCAAACTGGGCAGGGCCTTCGGCATTGCCGTGAAACTGCAGGTCCTGCTCGCGCGGCACACCAAAACGGAAGGTTTTTGAACCGAAGTTGTAGCCTGCTGGCGGCATGCTGCGTGAATAGGCATCGGCGGCGTCCACGCCTTCGGCCACGGCCAGCACGCTGGCAGCGTCTGCAGCGGTCAGGGCAAAGACTGAAATCGTGTCCAGCGTGCGGCAAGCGGGCACCACGCCGGTGGACGGCAAACGACCGCAGCTGGGTTTGAGGCCAATCAGGTTGTTGAAGGCCGCCGGAACCCGGCCCGAACCTGCCGTATCGGTGCCCAGCGAAAAACTGGCCAGCCCCAGCGCCACGGAAACGGCAGAGCCTGACGAAGAACCGCCCGATATGTAGTCAGGATTGATCGCATTGCGGCAAGCGCCATACGGAGAACGCACACCCACGAGGCCAGTCGCAAACTGGTCAAGATTGGTTTTGCCGACCGGAATCGCGCCTGCATCTATCAGCCGCTGGACTACCGTGGCGTTTTTGTCGGGGGTAAAGGCGTAGTCGGGGCAGCCTGCAGTGGTGGGAATACCGGCCAGGTCAATGTTGTCCTTGATCGCAAACGGTATGCCGTAAAGCGGCAAGGTGGCCGGGTCGCGGCCTTCAAGCGCGCTGGCGTGAGCCTGCAGTTCAGCCAGCGAGAGTCGGCGTATCCAGATGTGGCGATCCAGTTCGGCATCTTCGGCCAGCATGTGCGTGTGAAGCTGTTCGACCAGTGCAAGCGGTG
>JAYSYB010000327.1:0-1562 GCA_043716775.1 Rubrivivax sp. | reverse complement strand
TGGTTACCACCGACGTCTGGACCAGCATGGGCTATGAAGCCCAGAACGAAGAGCGCCGCAAGGCTTTTGTCGACTGGTGCGTGGACGACGAGATGATGGCCGTGGCCCAGCCCGACGCGCTCTTCATGCACTGCCTGCCGGCACACCGTGGTGAAGAGGTGACGGCCGATGTCATCGACGGCGCCCAGAGCGTGGTCTGGGACGAGGCTGAAAACCGGCTGCATGCGCAGAAGGCGCTGATGGAATACCTGCTGCTGGGCCGCATCGGGTGACGGTGGGCGGCACGCTGGCTGCGCTGGCGGCCGACGTCTCGCACGACCTGCACGACGAAGCCGCGCTGCGCCGCATCTACAGCACCGGCCCCAGCGACACGTCGCTGGCCAAGGTGGCCGACCATGTGCACGCACTGTACCGACCCTATATCGAAGCGTCGCCCTTTGCCGTGCTGGCCACGCTGGGTGCTGAAGGGCTGGACATCTCACCGCGTGGCGACGCTGCAGGCTTCGTCAAGATCATTGACGCCCACACCCTGCTGCTGCCCGACCGGCGCGGCAACCACCGCATCGACAGCCTGCGCAACATCGTGCTCGACCCGCGCGTGGCACTGCTGTTCTTGATCCCTGGGGTGGCGGAAGCGCTGCGCGTCAACGGCACGGCGCGCATCAGCGCCTTGCCCGCCCTGTGCGGAGCGCTGACGGTGGACGGCAGGGCGCCCGCCAGCGTGCTCGTCATCCGCGTTCGCAGCGTGTACTTCCAGTGCGCGCGGGCCATCAAGCGGTCAGGCCTATGGAATCCGGCGCAGCACGTGGCCGCGGGCACCCTGCCGTCACCCGGCACGATCCTGGAATGCCTGAGCCGCGACGGCATCGACGGCGCTGCCTACGACGCGGCGTTGCTGGCACGGCAGGACGCGACGCTGTACTGAGTGAGGCCCCGTCAGATCGTCCATCCCATCCTCTGGATTGACAGACCGGGACACAGCTATGGAGTTCGAAATGGACTGGTTCGAACGACTGACCGGGTTTGCCGAGCTGACCGGATCCAGCGGCTATGAGGAAACACGAAACAGGCTTGCGGTCGATGGCAACCACCTGCTGTCCAAGGTCAACGGACGACGCTATGGGATCGGCAGGCTGGAGCTCGTTTCGCTGCAGGCGCTTCGGCACCGGGCCCAATCGGTGCCGCCCACATGCAACCGCAGCACGGTGCACATCGTGCAAGGCGATGTGCGCGCGCTGCATGGCCAGCCGGCGTACAGCGGCGCGCTCTTCCAGGTGGCTTCTCAGTTCAACCTGCTTGAAATGGTCGGCCCGCAGGTCACGCCCGAGAACGGCGTGACGCGGTACGCCTCGGACCACACCCAGGGGCCGGCGTGCGCCACCGCGGCAGGTGCCGCCACCATTTACAGAAACTACTTTGCTCCCGTTGACGGCGTCATTGGCCAGTCGCGGGGCCGACAGCTCGACACCTTCCTGGACTTCGGCACCGCGGTGGCCCGGGCACTGGGCCGCGAAAACGCCACCTTGTGGACCATGCGCAATGGCTATGCGATGTTCACCGGC
>JAYSYB010000326.1:0-15219 GCA_043716775.1 Rubrivivax sp. | reverse complement strand
CTGCGGGCGACATGCCGCGGCTGTCGCCGGCGATGCCGATCGCATCGAAAGGCCCGAGTTCACGCAAGGTGTCAGCGCTTGGCACCGCAAGGAACAGTGCGCAGCGCAAACCGGCGAAGGCCAGCACCTCCAGCGCATCGGTCGAGCCGGTGAAGTCGTCGCCGTAGAAGGCGAGCCGGAGGGCTGAGTGCGGCGCAGCCACAAGCGTCAGAGTTGCCCGAATTGGGCCAGCGCGCGGCGCAGCGCCGGATGGTCCAGGGCATAGGTGTCAAGGCTGACGCCCGACACTGCCGCTTCCCAGCCCTCGCGCAGGCTGGCGACGCCAGCGGCAATGCCATGGGGGTGGCCGATGATGCCGCCGCCGGCCAGGTGCATCAGGTCGGTGGAGCACAACCGCGCGTACAAGTCGGGTGCCTGGCCCGCCCACTGGCCCGACGAGAACACCGGCATCAGCGCCGGCACGCCGGCGAAGGGGGCGAGGCACGCGCGCGCAGAGTCGATCACCGAATCGTCGGGCTCCCAGAACTTGCTGCGGATGCCGTTGACGTGCAGGTGGTCCACGCCAGCCAGTCGCCACAGTTTCTGGTATGCCTTGAACGCAAAGCCCAGCCCGGGGTGGCGCGTGAAGGCGCCCCACCCGTTGCGGTGTCCGTGGATCGGCAGCGCCGCATGCCGGCGCAGGTGTTCGACACCGGCGAAGCCGACCCAGTTGACGCTGACCATCACGCAGGTCCCGCCCGCGGCCAGCACGGCATCGTGGCGGCGCAGCATCTCGTCGATGGAGCCCGAGATGTTGAAGGCGTACATCGGCATGCGCCCCAGGCGGTCGGCGTGGCGCAGCAGCACCGGCATCACCGCCCCCAGGCGCTGATGAAAGGGAGCGTAAGGCGGGTCGGCGATCAGCTCGTCATCCTTGATGAAGTCGATGCCTGCAGCACACAGGCTGTCCACCAGTTCTGCGGTCTGGGCTGCTGTCAGCCCGATGCTCGGCTTGACGATGGTGCCGATCAGCGGCCGCTTGAACACACCCGCTAGGCGGCGGGTGCCTTCGATGCCGAAAGCTGGGCCGGCAAAACCCGCCGCATAGTCACTCGGCAGGTCCAGGTCCAGCAGCCGCAGGCCGGTGACTTCGCCCAACTCGAACAGGTTGCCCGCCACGGTGGCCAGCAGGCTCGACAGGTTGTGGCCGACGTTGGCAACCGGGAAGGCGATCTCCACTTCAGCACGGTGGAACACACCACTGTGCTGGCGACGTTCGACGAAGGCGCTAGGCAGCGTTGGCGCCAGCACAGGGGGCAGGGCGTCGATGCGCACGACGCGGGCGCGCGAGCGCTCTTTCAGCGCGTCCGTTTCACCGGGCAGGGACAGGAAGGTGCCGCTGGACTGCTCGCCTGCGATTACCTGCGCCGCTGCTTCGGCAGGCACCGAACTCTCGACAAAGTAACGCGCAGTGAACTCGGCGCGGGCGGGCGGGTGGGGCATCGGTTCTTGACTCAACTGTCGGACGAACTGCGTTTGATCAGGCGCTGACCAGGTGGCCTCAGCGCGTGGCGCGCAGCGGCCGGAAGAATTCGCGGATCTCGTGCGCCAGCGCCTCGGGCTGCTCCAGCGCGGCGAAGTGGCCGCCTTTGGGCTGCGTCGTCCAGCGGCGGATGTCGCTGTATTGCCGTGCGGCCACTGAACGCGGCGGGCGCAGGATCTCGCGCGGAAATTCGACGTAGCCCATTGGCACGTCCACCGTCTTGCCAGCAGGCACTGGCCACTCGCGGTGCAGGCGGGTGTAGTACGGCCAGAACGACGAGCCCACGGCCCCGGTGGCCCAGTACAACGTGATGTTGGCGAGCATCTCGTCGCGCGGCACCGCGCTGGCGGGGTCGCCGTCGTTGTCGGTCCAGCTGCGGAACTTCTCGACGATCCACGCCGCCAGCCCGGCCGGCGAATCGTTCATCGCAAACGCCAGGGTCTGCGGCCTCGTGCCCTGGATGACCTGGTAGCCGGTTTCTTCTTTCAGAAAGTGGTTCAGCTCATCCAGAAAGCGCTGCTCTTCGGCAGTCGGGTTGTGCAGCATCTGCGGGTCACGCCGCACCGCCAGCAGGTTGAGGTGGATGCCGATCACCTTCTCGGCGTGGCTGTAGCCCAGGCGCGAGCTGATGAACGAGCCCCAGTCGCCGCCCTGCGCGGCGAAGCGCGGGTAACCCAGCACTTCCGTCATCAGCGCGGCAAAGACGTCGGCTATCTCCTCGACGCCGAAGCGCGGCTGCCCCGGCTTGAACGACAGCGTGAAGCCCGGCAGCGACGGCGCGACGACGGTGAAGGCGTCAGACGGGTCGCCGCCGTAACGCCCGGGGTCGGTGAGCAGCGGAATCAGGCGGCGGAACTCGAACACCGAGCCCGGCCAGCCATGCGACAGCAGCAGCGGCAGTGGCGCCGGCCCCTGGCCTAATTCGTGAATGTAGTGCAGGTCGATGCCGGCCAGCGGCACGGTGAACTGGCGGAAGCGGTTCAGCGCGGCCTCGTGCGCACGCCAGTCAAAACCGGTGCGCCAGTGTTCGGCAAGCGCCTGCATGTACGCCACGCTGCTGCCGGTGGACCACGGCGCGCCGGGTGGCTCGTCGGGCCAGCGCGTGCGCGCAAGACGGAGGCGCATGTCGTCGAGCACGCGGTCTTCAAGGTGCAGGGAGAACGGTCTGGGTGTGGGCGTGGGCGTGGGTGTTGACATGCTGGCGGGCTGGGTCATGGCGGAGTGTCGTTCAAACCAGCAGCGCCACCGCTGCCGAGAAGCTGACGAAGGATGCGGCCGTAGCGAAGAGAACGATGCGCGCGATGCGGCCGGCATCGGCGCCGAAGCGTTCTGCGAGCATCGGAATGCTGCTCGCGCTGGGCAGCGCCGCGACGAGCACCAGCACGGTGAGCGAGAAATCATCCAGCGGCACGCCGATGGCCTGCGCCAGCTTACCCGTGCCCAGCACCAGCGCCGGGTGCACGACGAGCTTGTAGAACACGACCAGCGGCACGTCACCCGGGCCGCGCGCGGATGCCGCTGCAGGCTGGGGCCGCGCGAGCACCGCGCCAATCGTGAACAGCGCGACCGGCGATGCCCCGTCGGCCAGCATGCCAACCGTGTTTCGCACGGGCTCCCACAGCTGCAAGCCAGTGGCTGTTGTCAGGCAGCCCAGGACTATCGCCCAGGGCAGCGGGTTCTTCAGCATGCCCTTCAGCGCGTTGCCGACCGCACGCGAGACGCCGTGCTCGTTGGCGCCGTCCAGCCGCGACAGCGCGATGCACAACGACGACGTCACGATCAGGTCGATGGCCAGCGCGAGGATCGCCGGGCCCGCGGCGCGTTGGCCCAGCAGCGCCACCAGCAGCGGCACCCCCATGAAGCCCGAATTCGGAAACGCCGCGACCAGGGCACCAAAAGACGCGTCGTTCCAGCCGACGGCGCCGCGGCGCGTCGTGACGACTGTGAGCGCCACCATCAGCAGCGCGCACAGCAGATAGACCGTCGATACCGTCGGGTCGAGCAAACGCACGATGGGCGTCGTCGCCGCAAAGCGGTACAGCATGCAGGGCAGGGCGAAGAACAGCACGAAGGCGTTCAGGCCAGGTATAGCCTCTAGCGGCAGCAACCGCACGCGCGCAACTGCCCAACCGCACAGCACCAGTGCAAAGAAGGGAACAGTGACGAGCAGGATCTGCTGCATAGGGTGCTGGCGCTGCGCTACGTGGTGTCAGTGAGTTGCGATGTGGACGAAGCGCTCACGCAGTGTGCGGTGGACGATCTTGCCGGTGGCCGTGCGCGGCATCTCGGCGTCAGCGATGAAGACGATGCGGCGCGGCCGCTTGTAGCCGGCCACGCGCTCGCGGCACCAGTCGTGCAACTCGGCCTCGGTGGCCTGCTGGCCGCCGTGCAGCACCACCACCGCCATCACCGCCTCGCCCCACTTGGCGTCGGGAACGCCGATCACTGCCACGTCCTTGACCAACGGGTGCGCGCCGAGCACACCTTCGATCTCGGACGGGTAGATGTTTTCGCCACCGCTGATGATCATGTTGCTCTTGCGGTCAACCAGGTGGATATAGCCATCGGCATCGCGCCGTGCGAGGTCACCCACCGAGCACCATTCGCCGCGAAAGGCCTCGGCGGTCTTTTCGGGGTTCTTCCAGTAGCCATCGAAAACGTAGGAGGTGCGCGAGAACAGTTCGCCGACGTCGCCGTCGGGCACTTCCTGGCCTTCGGGGTCGAGGATGCGGATCGCGCCCGAGCCGGCCCATTCGCGCCCGACCGAGCCGAGGCGGTCGATCTGCTGCTCGGGCCGCAGCAGCGTGACCCAGCCGGTCTCGGTGGCGCCATAAAGTTCGAACAGCCGGGAGTTGGCGAAGTGCGCCAGGATCGCGAGCTTGGTGTCCTTGCGCGCCGGCGCCGAAGAGACCAACAGCTTGCCGACGGCGCTGACGTCGTGCTTCGCCTTCACTGCGTCTGGCAACGCCAGCATCATGATGTAGTGCGTGGGCACCAGCGACGTGAAGGTGACCTTGTCACGCGCGAGTGTGGCCAACAGGCCTTCAGGGTCGAAGCTCTTGCGGTCGTCGACGACGATCGTCGCACCCAGGTACATGAAGGTCATGCCGAAGTACAGAGAATTCGCATGACACATCGGCATCACCAGGAGGCCAGTGTCGTCGCGTGAAAAGCTGAATTCGAGCGCAGTTGCCAGCGCAAGAAGTGCGTTGCCTTCGTGGTTGCGGATGGCGCCTTTGGGTTGCCCGGTGGTGCCCGATGTGTACATCAGCGCAAACGGGTCCTGCGGTTTCACGTCCAGGGCCGGCGCCGCGGCTGGCGCCCTTTCGATCAGTGCTTCGTAGCCCTGCCATCCGGTCGGCGTGGCGGCACCAAAGTGGATCCAGGCGTGCGCGCCAATCGGCGAATCGGCGCGCAGGGCTTCGACGCGGTCACGCAAGTCGTCGTGGGCGATGACCGCGCGCGCTTCGCTGTGCGCTGCGATGTAAGCAATCTCGGGTGCCAGCAGGCGGAAGTTGATTGGCACCGCGACCAAACCGGCGCGAGCCAGTGCGACGTAGATCTCCATCCATTCGACGCAGTTGTAGGCCAGCACCACCACGCGGTCGCCCTTGACAAGCCCCAGCCCGAGCAGGGCGTTGGCCAGTCGGCTGGCGCGGTCGTCCCACGCGGCAAAGCTAAGGCTTCGCTTCGAGTCGCGGGTGCCGATCTTCTGGGGCTGCAGGCGGGCATGCGACGCGATCGCGTCGGACACGGTGAGCAGGTGGCTCATGGGTTTTCCTGTGGGTCGCGGGGATGCAACGCACTTTAGAACTCTGAATTCAGAGTCCAATCGGGGTAAGTCCTGATTCCGGTTTGTCTTGAGAAAGTCTGAATTCAGAATACTATTTCCGAATGCAGATCCGGAACTCGCCATGACCACGCCGACCATCACTGAGAACTCCGCCGCCGCGCTGATTGCGCGTTTCCTGAAGGCGCGGGGTGTGGACCGCGTGTTCGCGCTTTGCGGCGGCCACATCATGCCGATGTGGATGCGGCTGGACGCCGAGGGCATCCGCATCATCGATGTGCGCGACGAGCGGGCTGCGGTTTACATGGCGCACGCGCATGCAGAACTCACCGGTGGCCTGGGGGTTGCGATGGTCACCGCCGGCCCCGGCGTCACCAACGCCATGACCGGCATCGCCAACGCGCATGTGTCGCGCGCTCCGGTGCTTGTGCTGTCGGGCACGCCGCCGCGGGCGCAGGAAAACCGCGGTGCGCTGCAGGACATGGTGCACACCGACTTCGTGCGCTCGCTCACGCGCTACGCCCGCACGGTGCGCGAACCCTCGCTGGTGCTGCAGGAGCTGGACGAAGCGGTGTCGCGCGCCTTTGGCCAGGGCGGTGAACCGGGGCCGGTGTACCTGGACTTCCCGGTCGATACGCTGCGTGCCGAAGTACCGCGCGCGCTGCAGCTGTCCGAGCACATGGCGCCGAAGCCACGTGCGCGCATGCTGCCCGACCCAGACGCCGTAATGGCTGCGGTGGAACTGCTGTGGTCGGCGAAGCGCCCGCTGTTCATTTCCGGCCGCGGCGCGCGCGGCGCTGCGGGGCCGCTGACAAGGCTGCTCGACCGGCTTGGTGCGCCGTACCTTGATACCGGTGAAAGCCGCGGCCTGGTGCCCGACGAGCACCCGTCGGTCGTTGCCGCGATGCGCGGCTCGGTGATGAGCCAGGCCGACCTCGTTATCACGGTCGGCCGCCGGCTCGATTTTCAGCTGGCCTACGGCTCACCTGCGGTATTTGGCGACGCGAAGCTGCTGCGCATTGCTGACTGTGCGCCTGAGCTGCGCGACAACCGACGCGGCGCGGTTGAAATCCTGGCGACGGTGGGTGATGCGCTCGAGGCGATCCTCGCGGCCGCTGCCAACCGTGTACCCGCCACCGACACCGAATGGGCGCGCGGCGTGCGCGCCAAACATCTGGAGCGCGCCGACAAACTGCTGGCGTCGATGAACGGGGCACAGCCCGGCAGGGACGGCCTGATGCACCCGAACAAGCTGCTCGCCGCCCTGCGCGAAAAGCTGCCGCGCGACGCCGTGATCGTCGCCGACGGCGGCGACTTTCTCAGCTTCGCGCGTGTGGGCCTTCCTGCAACCACCTACCTTGACCCGGGCTCGCTGGGCTGCATCGGCGTCGGCACGCCGTTTGGCATCGCGGCCAGCCTCGCGCTGCCTGACCGCACCGTCGCCGTCGTCACCGGCGACGGCTCCTTCGGCTTCAACGCCATGGAGATCGACACCGCAGTGCGCCACAAGGCGCCGGTGCTTATCGTGGTGGCCAACAACGGCAGCTGGGCGATCGAAGTGCGCGACCAGCAGGAAACGCATGGCAAGGTCGTCGGCACTCGGTTGCAGTTTGCCGACCACGCCGCCATGGCGCGCGCTTTCAACCTGCACGGCGAACGTGTCCAACGTGCCGAAGACCTGCCTGCCGCGATCGACCGCGCGTTGGCCGTCGTGGCCAGTGGCTTGCCGGCGTTGCTGGACGTGCTGGTCACGCCCGAGGCGGTGTCGTCGGACGCAAAGTCGGGTCTCGCCTGGGTGCCCGACCTGCAGCCGCTAGCCGCATGGGACGACGCTGAGCGCAAATGGCGGGGCAGTGATTCCAAAGCGACTGGGTTCTGAAGTCGGTATCGCGAATTCGGTATCGACCATCCGCCCTACATTTGTTGCATGAAAGTTCTAGCCGCCCAGCCCAAGCTCGTCGAGCAGGTTCACGAAGCCATCGTCTCGGAGATTTCGGCGGGCAAACTCAAGCCGGGTGAACGCATCATTCAGGAGCAGATCGCGCAGGTGCTGGGTGTCTCGCGTCAGCCGGTGCAGCAGGCGCTGCTGCTGCTGCGCACACAGGGTGTGCTGCGCGACGCGCCGGGGCGCGGCTTGATCGTCGCTTCGCTCGACCTGGACCAGGTCAGCAACCTGTACGACATCCGCGCAGTGATGGAAGGTTTGGCATTCCGCAAGGCTGCCGAACGCAACGCCGAAAGGGCGAAGAAGCAAGGACCGGCGCTGATCCAGAACGGGCGCAAGGCCGTCACCGGCGGTTCGGTGGCAGCAATGATCGCTGCCGATTTGAAGCTTCACGACTTCATCTACGTGCTGTCGGGCAACCCGCTGATCGCGCCGACGATGGAAGCGCGGTGGACCTACACCCAGCGCGTGATGGGCGAGGTGCTGATGCGCGACGAATTGCCGCGCGACATCTGGGACCAACACGAAGCGATGCTCAACGCGGTAATGGCGGGTGATGGCGCAACGGCCGAAGCGTTGGCGCGCCAGCACATCACGCAGGCGGCCGCAGTGATGATCAGCCGGCTGCGCGGCGAAGCGGCGGCAGGTGCCAACGCTGCTTCGACTGCTGCGGCTTAGCGCTTCACGTTCATTCAGGCGCGCGCGACTCGCGTTTCCGCCGGGCTCAGTCACTGCTTGCCCGCCACTTCACAAGGCCGCCAGGGTGGGCTGTGACCTTCTGTCGCCGCCTTCAACCCAAGGGGCCGCAGCGGCAGTCACCCTGCTGCGGTGTCCTGAAAACCCTTCAGCACCTTGACGACGTTGACGCCAACCTCGGCCACCGCGTAGCCGCCTTCCATCGTGAACACGGTCGGCAGGCCTGCGGTGGCCAGCATGCGGCCCACCTGCAGGTAGTCGTCGCTGCGCAGCGTGAAGCGCGAGATCGGGTCGCCTTCAAAAGTGTCCACCCCCAGCGCGACCACCAGCGCGTCGGCGCCAAAGCGGCGCACGGCGTCCAGCCCTTGCTGCAGCGCCAGCGCCCAATTGGCGAAGCCGGTGCCTGCGGGCAATGGCAGGTTCAGGTTGCAGCCGGTGCCGGCCCCGCCGCCGCGTTCATCGGCATAGCCCAGGTAGAAGGGGTATTCGGTGAGCGGGTCGCCGTGCACCGACACCGTCAGCACGTCGGCGCGGCTGTAGAAGATGTCCTGCGTGCCGTTGCCGTGGTGGTAGTCGACGTCCAGCACGGCCACCCGTGCGGCGCCGGCTTCGCGCAGTGCCTGTGCGGCGAGTGCGGCGTTGTTGAGGAAGCAGTAGCCGCCGAAAAAGTCGGCGCCGGCATGGTGGCCGGGTGGCCGTGTCAGGGCAAACGCAGCGTGCGCGCCACCGACGGCCGTGACGGCGCGCGCGGCGTCGATGGCGCAGGCCGCGCCCATGCGGGCGGCGTCCCAGGTGCCGGCCGTCAGCGGGGTGCCGGCGTCGAAAGAAAAGAGACCGACACGGGCCGCAAAATTGGTCGGCAACACATCATGGCGAAAGCCACGCACGGGCCACACCGACGGCAGCACGTCGATGTCGGCGTGGGCCGGGTCTAGAGCCAGCCAGTCGCGCCAGGCATGCTGCAGAAAGTCTAGGTAGCGCGGGCTGTGGATGCGCGACAGCAGGGCCATGTCGGGCTCGCCCGGCGTCAGCAGCGCACCTACCGGCTGGCGCTGCAGTTCAGCCAGTACAAAGTCCAGCCGCGCCGGGCTTTCATGGCAAGGCACCAGGCGGCCGCGGAACAGTTCTTCGCGGCCGCTGTGGCGGCGGTGATGAGGGTTGTGGAAGATGAGCATGGCTTTGCGCAAGGCATGGCTGTGCAAGGCGCGGGGGAGTCGTCGAGTGCGGGCACCATACAGCGAGGCGCTGGTGCACTTCCACAGGCGCTTGACGAAACAGGCCAGCGACAGCCGCTCTATGAAGCACACCCCTGCGATGGGCTTGACGTTGTGAAGGCGCCGTCGAGTGTGGCCATCGACACGGCGGTCACCCTGATTTCAGCGCGGTGTCTTGAAGGTCTACCTGCAGCTGCGGCTTGGCCGAGGAACTGGTTCAGGCCGCCAGGCGCTGCGTCTCTGGCCAGCACGCGGCATGCACGTCGTGTTGCCAGGGCAGGCAGAAGATGATTTGGTGCAGCTGCAACAGACGCTGCGAATCGGGCAGTGCGTCGCCACGGTCATTCACCAAGTCCAGGTTGGCCAGCAGCATCATCGGGTCGCCCAAGGCCACCACCCGCGGCTTGACGGCCACCCATTCCCACGCGATGCCCAAACGCTTGCCGTTAACATCAACTCCCCAGACAGTGCTGCCACTGCAGAGTTCGGAGTTGCTGGCGTCGAGTTGAAGTGATGTACCCAGATGGCGAAACGAGCGCGCAGCGTTGATCAATTCGGGCACTTTCGCCCGCACCGTCGGCCATGTGAAAACTTGCCAGCTGTGAATGGTCATGGAAGCCTCTCCTGTTTGGGTTTGAGCTTGAAGTGTTTCGCACAGCCAGCTCCGTGCGCAAGCTGTAAAGAGTGTTAGGTCGGGCGCGGGAAACGTGAATTGAAGCACCAGGACTTCGTCGACGTTGGCTTGTCATCCAGCATCAGGGCTTTTGAGGCCAGCCTGGTGAGGATGGCCGGGCGCATGGACTTCGGGCACGTGTCTGCGGTGCTGGTGCTGGACCAGGGCACCCACGATCCAATCTTCCTGTCGGTGGGCAATACGCCCGTCGAATACTTGGAGACTTACAAGAGCCCGGAAGTGTCTCGGCGCGATCCGGTGATGAAGAAGCTCAAGCGGCTCAGCGTGCCCTTCATTTACGACCGCCAGCTCTACAAGGAAAGCGGTGCCGACGACGTGTGGGAAGAGCAAGCGATGTGGGGCTTCAGTACAGGTGTTGCCGTGGGCCTGCACTTGCCCCAGGACCGGCACTTCCTGCTGGGAGTTGACCGTGCGGATGCACTGCCGCAGGACGACACGCAATTGACCCAGCTGCTGGGCCAGTTGCAGTTGTTGGCGGTGCACGCGCAAGACGCTGCATTGCGGCTGATGGCTGCCAAGCCGTCACAGGCCAGCGAAGTGCGACTGACCCCGCGCGAGACGGAAATCATGCGCATGACCATGACAGGCATGACCGCCATCGCGATTGCGGAGAGATTGGCCATCTCCGCCACGGCAGTGCAGTTCCACCTGATCAACGTGCGCAAGAAGTTCAATACCAATTCGAAGCACCAAGCCGTGCTGCGCGCGTTGGCCCTTGGGCTGTTGTAGCGGCCGCAGCCGCAGCCGCAGCCCGCGCGCCCCGACTGACCTGGCGTGCTGCGAAGACGGCGCAGACGGCGCAAACCGGGCTGCACCCCCGCGCCCTCCGGCACCCTGTAAATTCTTATAGTTACGACGAGCGGGCAACACTGATGCAATAGCACCTGAGCGATCCATACGCGTCGCCGTCATTCAGGAGCACAGCATGTTGGAATTCCTTCTAGAAGCCTTGGGATTTTGTCTGCCAAAAGGCGGTGGATGGGGCTGACAAACGGGCTACAGACCGAATCGGCGGGCCGGCTGCAGCCTGCTGGTGGTTTGTTGGACGGCACACTGTGCCGATAGCAAGGGCCTTGCCTAGGATAAAAAACGCACGGTACCTTGCCGCACTGATGGTGTGTCCTCGCTCCTGTTGCTGAAATCACAGCGCATCTCAAACGTTCGCATTCGGCCTGCGAATATTGCCAACGACGATCCATGTTGCAATCGAATCGCGTACGACGCGGTTTCTCTACTTGCGAACAGGGTCCAACCGCTATCGGCAGTACACCCAGCCCATTTTTGAGCTGAAGTGACGGCTGTCCGTCGCGTTTGGTTCCGCCTGCCGGGCCTGAAAAGGCCGGCGCAGTGTCGCTGAAGCATCTGCAGGCCAATCACGAGCGGTGCGTTGCGTCGAGCACATTGCTGACATGGGCCATGTGAGACCGTAGAACATAACGACGATTCCGGCTTGGACTTCGAGCTCGCCGCTCTTCAACGGCGACAGCGGCGCGCTGCTAGGCGCGCATGATCGGCGCCAAGGTCTCCAAGTTCATTTAGTTCACGTCCGTAAATCTGCCGATTGACGCGGGTTATCGCATTGCCACGCCCTGGGCCGGCTACGGCGGGCCGCGGGCTTCGGTGGCGGCTTGACTTCAGGAGAATGCACAACATGGACTTCTCGTTTCCTCCCGACCTGTTGGCGCTGCGTGACCGGACCCGGCAGTTCATTGCCGACCAAATCATCCCGTTCGAGAACGACCCCCGCCAGACTGCGCACGGCCCGGGCGAAGACCTGCGCCGTGAACTGGTCGAACGGGCCCGCGCAGCCGGTCTGTTGACGCCGCACGCGTCGCGCGAGATGGGCGGGCTGGGCCTGAGCCACATCGCCAAGGCACTGGTCTTCGAGGAAGCGGGCTATTCGACCCTCGGGCCCACCGCGCTCAACATCCACGCGCCGGACGAGGGCAACATCCACCTGATGGAAGAAGTGGCCACAGCGGCGCAAAAGGAACGCTGGCTGCGGCCGCAGGTCGAGGGGAAAAGCCGCTCGTGTTTTGCGATGACCGAGCCGGCGCCCGGCGCCGGCGCCGACCCGTCGATGCTGGCGACAACCGCCAAGCGCGATGGCGACGGCTACCGCATCAACGGCACGAAGTGGTTCATTACCGGCGCCGAAGGTGCGTCGTACGCGATCGTGATGGCGCGCATGGACGACGGGTCGGCAACGATGTTCCTGACCGACATGGACCGAGACGGCATCCGCATCGTGCGCCAGATGGACGCGATGGACCGCTGCTTTACTGGCGGGCACGGCGTGGTGGAGTTCAAAGACGTGCATGTTCCCGCCGCTGACGTGCTGGGCGAGGTCGGCAAAGGTTTTCGCTACGCACAGGTGCGGCTGGCCCCGGCCAGGCTGACTCACTGCATGCGCTGGCTGGGGCAGGCGAGGCGCGCCCACGAGATCGCCACCGACTACGCACGCCGCCGCCAGGCTTTCGGCAAACCGCTCGGCGAACACGAAGGCGTCGGCTTCATGCTGGCCGACAACGACATGGACCTGCAGACCGCGCGGCTGCACATTTGGCACACCGCATGGCTGCTGGATCAAGGACAGAAGGCCAACTTCGAATCGAGCCGGGCCAAGGTGGTGTGTTCGGAAGCCGAGTGGCGGGTCGTCGACCGCTGCGTGCAGATCCTGGGCGGGCAGGGCGTGACGGCGGAAACCATCGTGATGCGCATCTTCATGGACATGCGGGCCTTCCGAATCTACGACGGCCCGAGCGAGGTTCACCGCTGGAGCATGGCGCGCAAGATCACGGGGTTGCCATGAGCTCGCCTGCCGACGGCATCGACCGCCCGGCGTTGGCCGCCCTGATGCGCGCGCAGGGGCTGGCTGCCACCGAAACGCTAGAGATCGACCGTCTCACGGGCGGCCAGTCCAACCCCACCTTTCGCGTCACCGCAGGCAGCGCACGCTACGTGCTGCGCAAGCAGCCGCCGGGTCCCTTGCTGCCGTCCGCGCACGCCGTCGACCGCGAATACCGTGTCATGTCAGCGCTGCGCGGGTCGGGGGTTCCGGTGCCGCAGGTGCACCTGTACTGCGCCGACACCGGCATCGTCGGTACGCCGTTCTTTCTGATGGAGTATCTCGACGGCCGTGTGCTGCTGGACCCCGCGCTGCCTGGCATGGCGCGCGAAGAAAAGTTCGCGATCTATGCCGAGATGAACCGCGTGCTCGCCGCCCTGCACACCGTGGACCCTGCGGCAGTGGGCCTGTCGGACTTCGGCAAGGCGGGCAACTACTTCGCCCGACAGATCGCGCGCTGGACGCGGCAGTACCGCGGCTCGCGCATCGACGCCATCGCCGAGATGGACCTCCTGATCGACTGGTTGCCGCAGCACATCCCGCCGGGCGACGTCGTCTCCATCGTGCACGGCGACTACCGCGTGGACAACCTGGTGTTGCACCCGAGCGAGTCCCGGGTCATCGGCGTGCTGGACTGGGAACTCTCGACACTGGGCCACCCGCTGGCCGACTTTTCCTACCACTGCATGGTCTGGCACGTCGCGCCTGCGCTGTGGCGCGGGATCGGCGGCCTGGACCTGGCTGCACTGGGCATTCCGACCGAGTCCTGGTACGTGAACCGCTACCTGGAAACGACCGGCATCGATGCGGGTGCGCACTGGGATTTCTACATGGCCTACAACCTGTTTCGCATGGCGGCCATCCTGCAAGGCATCGCCCAGCGCGCAGCCGATGGCAATGCGGCTTCGGACGACGCCCATGCGACGGGCCGCAAGGCCGGACCGCTGGCGGCACTGGGCTGGAAGTTTGCGCAGCGCCATGCGTCGGCGCATGGGTGAGGAAAACGGCGTGAGCGGCAGCGGTAGCACCAGCAAGTGAGCTGCCTCTGGGCCCCCGCTGCGCTGCGGAGAGAAACGAAAACGTTCTCGCGCAATCTGGGCGGATTGATGGATGCACAGGCCACTGGAAGCTTCCAATGTTTTGCCGCCAACGAAAAAGGCCTTGCATCTCTGCAAGGCCTTGGCTCACCTGATTTTTTGGCTCCCCGACCTGGGCTCGAACCAGGGACCTACGGATTAACAGTCCGGCGCTCTACCAACTGAGCTATCGGGGAATTCAGCCTATGAGTGTATATCGGATCGGTTGGCGCTTAGACGTCCACCCGCAGCGACAAGCGCCAGGTGCGGGCGGCCTGTGGGTACAAGTACACATGGCTGAACTGGTACGGTGACTCTTTCCAAGCGCGGCGGTTGGTGGCGTTGTCAACACCCAAACGCCACCTCAAGGTGGTGCTGGACACCTTGTGCTGCCAGCTCGCGCCCAGATCAAGCCGGGCCCAGCCGGGGATGCGCACACTTTGGTCGTCGGGCAGCACGACCCGGTTGCCTTCGGCCACCACGGTGCCGTGCAGGGCCACTCCAACCAGCGCGGCGGGGCGGTATTCGGTACCCAGGCGCAGTGTCGCGACGGGCACGTTGGTGGGGCGGTTACCGTTGACACCGGGCAGCTGCGAGCCCTGCCGTTCGGCGTGCAGCAGCATGGCGCTGGCTTGCCATGTCCACGCCACCCACTGCTGCACAAACGACCCCTCAACGCCGCGATGGCGAGCGCTGCCATCGATGACCCGGGTACACGTGCCAGCGCCGCCACAGATGCCGATGTCGGCCGTCTGGCCGCGGTCGATGTCGAAGAGCGTCAGCGATGCTTCGACCCGCTCGGTGCCGTGCTTGAGGCCGACCTCCACCTGCTGGCTTTGCAGGGCCAGTGAGGCGCCAGCGTTGTTGTAGCGCGGCCGGTTGGGCGCCACGTCGGTTTCCAGCCCACGGCCCCAGCTACCGTACAGCATCGTCTTGGGCGTCAATTGCACGGTCAAGCCAAGCCAGGGTGTGGTGGCGCTGCGGTTGTATTCGGTGGCCCGCAGGCTGTCGCTGCTGTCGACGCTGGTGCGCACGCTGCTGCGGTCCATCTGCGTGTGTCGCACGCCCGCCCACACTTGCCATTGCAAGCCCAGTTGAAGCGCGTCGCGCGCAAACCATTCGGTGCTGCGTTCGTCGCGGTTGGTGTTGGCGTCCGGGAAGCCTGCTGAGGGCGGTGTCTGCAGGGTGCCGTCGATGCGGCCGGTGCCGGCAATGTCGAAGATCTGGTCCTGAAACGTGCCGCGGTAGCGCGACTTGAGCACCCCCGCTTCCACCTTGTGCGTGATGCCGCCCGCGCGCAGTTCACCGGCCAGTGAAAGCTGAAGTGCGCTTGTGGTGCGGCGCTCGTTGTCGCTGATGTACTGCCAGTAGGTGAAGCTGCCGTCGGGTGCAAAGCGGTCACACAGGTTGACCGGGGTCTTGGGGCAGTCATAG
>JAYSYB010000325.1:0-5035 GCA_043716775.1 Rubrivivax sp. | reverse complement strand
CCGTCACCGACCTCAACCTGGCCGGCGAGATCGAACCCTTCCAGTGGCAAGACATGCGGATGCTGCGTGGCCGTGCCGACTGGCCGCACATGAGCCTGCGCTACACGCTCAGCGCTGCAGGCCGGACGCTGAAAAGCGGCGACGCGCGGCTGCAGGACATGGGCTACATGCTGGGCAGCCTGGGCGGCCTGCAGCACGAAGACCTGGGCTACGAGAAGCGCATGGTGGACCGGTGGTTCAAGGCGGAGTTCGGCCGGCGGTAGGCGACCACCGGTGCGCGGCCTGCGATGATCCGCTCTCCATCCTCTTTGCCAAAACCCATGACTCTGAAGCACACCTTTGCATTTCTGGCCGTTGGCCTGTGGTTGACTGCAGCAGCCGCGCAAACCGACCCGCTGGCCAGCGCTGCGGCCGAAACCGGTGCGGTCGTCACCGCGACGGGCCTGGTGTACCGGTCCCTGAAAGACGGCAAGGGTGCTTCGCCCGCCGCCACCGACACAGTGCAGGTGCACTACCGCGGCACCTTCCCCGATGGCCGTGAATTCGACAGTTCGTACAAGCGCGACAAGCCGGCCAGCTTTCCGCTGAACCGCGTCATCAAGTGCTGGACTGAAGGGCTGCAGCGCATGAAGGTGGGGGGCACCGCGCGGCTGACGTGCCCGGCGGCAATAGCCTATGGCGACAAGGGCGCAGGCGGTGGCGAAATTCCGCCCGGTGCGGTGCTGCGATTCGAGGTCGAGCTGCTCGCGGTCAACCCTTGACCGGGGTTTTCGGCAGGGGCTTCAGCTTCCGCACCAGCATCACCGCCGCCAGCACCAGCGCACCGGCCACCACACCCACCACGGCATCCGCCAGCGACGTCAGCAACAGCTGGGCCACCGCCCCATGTTGCTGCACGGCCTGCTCGATAACGTGATTGAGCACCGGCAGCCCGTGCACGAGGATGCCGCCGCCCACCAGGAACATGGCCGCGGTGCCGGCGACTGACAGTGCCTTCATCAGCCAAGGCGCAGCGCGCACGATGCCGTGGCCCAGCGCCGGCGCCAGCGCACCGGGGCGACCGCTGAGCCACAGGCCCAGGTCGTCAAGCTTGACGATGCCGGCCACGAAGCCGTAGACGCCCACCGTCATCAGCACCGCCATGCTGGCCAGGACAACGACTTGCGTCGTGAAAGAGGCCGTCGCCACCGTGCCCAGCGTGATGGCGATGATCTCGGCTGAGAGCACGAAGTCAGTGCGCACGGCGCCTTTGATCTTGTCGCGCTCCAGCGCCACGATATCCACCGCCGGGTTGGCCAGCGCCTGTGACAGCGCGGCGTGCTGCTGCGCGTCCTCTGCCCGGCTGTGCATGAAGCGATGCGCGAGTTTTTCAAAGCCCTCGAAGCACAGGTAGGCACCCCCCACCATCAAGAGCGGGGTCACCAGCCAAGGTGCAAAAGCGCTGATGGCCAAAGCCGCAGGCACCAGGATGGCCTTGTTGACGAAGGAACCCTTGGCCACCGCCCACACCACCGGCAATTCGCGGTCGGCCGCAACGCCCGAAACCTGCTGCGCATTGAGCGCCAGGTCGTCGCCCAGCACACCGGCGGTCTTCTTCGCCGCGACCTTGCTGAGGATGGCGACATCGTCCAGCACGCTGGCGATGTCGTCGATGAGGGTGAGGAGACTGCCGGTGGCCATGGCTGCGATTGTCTGGCACCGGACGCCTGGGAGCCCTGCGGCAGCCGCGTCGCAGGCCGCGCCGCAGGAATCAGTGGGGTTGGCGCTGCCTCGGCACGACAGCCGGGTTGGCGAATTCGCGGCCCACGACCGTGCGGGCGTAGAAGTAGTTGTGGCGCGCGGGGTCACTCAGGCCGTCGAGTTCGACGCGACCTTGTGCATCACACGGGAAAGCCAAAGCCCGGCCAGGGTGGAAAAGTGACTCGAAACGCAACTCAAAACGAGGGCTGCTGGCCTGGGTGGCTTGGGGGGCTTTGGCGGCAAGCGAAGCAGGTTGGGTGCGCATGGGCGTTGTTGAAAAACAGTGGGTCCGCGGGGGGCAGTCCATGTCTTCAAGATAGTGGGCCGGCCTCTCTGCAGCCACCCGGCAAGCGCGCAAGTGGCTGTCGGTGCACACCGGCTCTGCGTGTCAGCAATTTCCTGACGTGCCGTTTTTTTTGACGCGCTGGACAGCCCGGAGCGAATGCGAAGATCGCGCCACCATGCGTGACGCCTTCCTGCTCGAGCCCGACCTCATCTTCCTCAACCACGGCTCTTTCGGAGCTTGCCCGCGCGAGGTGTTTGCGTGCTACCAGCAGTGGCAGCTGGAGCTGGAACGCAACCCGGTGCAGTTTCTGGGCCGCCGCTCTGCCCTGCTGCTGGCCGATGCGCGGGCCGCACTGGGCGCGCATCTGGGCGCCAAGGGCGAAGACCTGGTGTTTGTGCCCAACGCCACCACCGGCGTCAACATCGTGGCGCGCTCGCTGGCCTTGCAGCAGGGCGACGAAGTGCTGGGCACCGACCACGAATACGGCGCCTGCGAAGCCACCTGGGAATTTGTCTGCAAGCGCGCAGGCGCCCACTACCGGCGCGTGTCGGTGCCACTGCCCTTTGAACCTGCCACCTGGGCCAACCGCCTCCTGTCCGCTGCCGGACCGCGCACGAAGCTGATCTTTGCCAGCCACATCAGCTCGACCACGGCCTTGGTCTTCCCGGTGGCCGAGTTGTGCGCGGGCGCGCGCAAGGCCGGCATCCGCACGCTCATCGACGGTGCCCACGCTCCCGGCCAGATCGCGCTGGACCTGGGTGCGGTGGGCGCTGACTTTTACACCGGCAACTGCCACAAGTGGCTGTGCGCACCCAAGGGCTCGGCCTTCTTGCACGCAAGGCCAGACCGCCAGGCGGAAGTCGATGCCACGGTCGTCAGCTGGGGTTACCTGGCCGGGGCGGGCGGGCATACCGGCTTTGACGCCTACACGGGAACAAGCACCTTTGAACGCCGCCTGCAGTGGCAGGGCACACGCGACCTGGCAGCGTTTCTGTCGGTGCCGGCAGCGATCGAATTCCAGGCCCGCCATGACTGGCCGCAATGGCGCGCGCGCTGCCACGAAGGGGCCCTGGCAACATTGCGTGCAGTCACGTCGCGCAATGGCCTGCCGCCCATCGCCCCCGACCACAGCTTTGCGCAGATGGTGACCATTCCCGTGCGCGCCACCGATGCCGAGGGCCTGCGCGCGCACCTGTTCGAACAGCACCGCATCGAAGTGCCGGTCACACAACATGGGGGTCAGACTTTTGTGCGCGTGTCGGTGCAGGCCTACAACACGCAGGCCGAACTGGACGCGCTGATCGACGCGCTGCAGCAGGTTGGCGTCTGACCCGCCGACCTTTCAGCGGGGTCAACGAGCCTTCACGCGCCTTCGGGTCGGCATCGCGGCCGCGCCGGATTGGCGCGGCGGCAAACCGGTGTGCTGGGTCAGCAGACGGCCTTCGGTAACGGCAGACGTGCGGCTGCCCGCGGCTGTGCTGTTCTTGCGCCGCGCACTGGTGTAGCCCGCGTCGCCGCTGGGCTGGAAGTTGGGGATCAGGTGGTGCTTGCCGTTGCCGATGAGGTCAGCGCGGCCCATCACTTTCAGCGCGTCGCGCAGCAGCGGCCAGTTGTTCGGGTCATGCCAGCGCAGGAAGGCCTTGTGCAGGCGGCGGCGGCGTTCGCCGCGCACGGTGTCGACCTTTTCGGCGCGCGCGGCCGGGCCTTCGAGTTTTCGGCTGATGCCCTTCAGCGGGTTCAGACTGGTGTGGTACATCGCCGTGGCCGTGGCCATGGGGCTTGGGTAGAAGGTCTGCACCTGGTCGGCCTTGAAGCCATTGCGCTTGAGCCAGATGGCGAGGTTCATCATGTCCTCGTCGGTCGTGCCCGGGTGCGCGGCGATGAAGTAGGGAATGAGGTACTGCTTCTTGCCTGCTTCGGCGCTGTACTGCTCGAACATCTGCTTGAAGCGGTCGTAGCTGGCTATGCCCGGCTTCATCATCTTGCTCAGCGGCCCGCCTTCGGTGTGCTCGGGTGCGATCTTGAGATAACCACCGACGTGGTGTGTGACGAGTTCCTTCACGTATTCGGGGCTCTGCACCGCAAGGTCATAGCGCAGGCCGCTGCTAATGAGGATTTTCTTCACGCCGCGCAATTGGCGCGCGCGCCGGTACAGCTTGATCAGCGGGTCGTGGTCGGTGTTCAGATTGCTGCAGATGCCGGGGTAGACACAACTCGGCTTGCGGCAGGCGCTTTCAATCGCCGTGCTCTTGCAGCCGATGCGCCACATGTTGGCCGTGGGGCCGCCAAGGTCACTGATGACGCCGGTGAAACCCTTGACCTTGTCGCGGATGTCTTCGATCTCGCGGATCACTGAATCTTCACTGCGGCTCTGGATGATGCGGCCTTCGTGTTCGGTGATGCTGCAGAAAGTGCAGCCACCAAAACACCCGCGCATGATGTTGACGCTGAAGCGGATCATCTCCCAGGCCGGGATCTTGGTGGCGTGGTCATGGCTGCCGTTCTCGTCGGCATAGCGCGGGTGCGGGCTGCGCGCGTATTCCAGGTCGAAGACGTGGTCCATCTCGGCGCTGGACAGTGGGATCGGCGGCGGGTTGATCCAGAGGTCTCTCTCGCCATGCGCCTGCACCAGCGCGCGCGCGTTGCCGGGGTTGGTTTCGAGGTGCAGCACGCGGTTGGCGTGGGCGTAGAGCACCGAGTCGCTCTTGACCTGTTCGTAGCTCGGCAGGCGGATCACGGTGCGTTCGCGCGCGGGCATCGCCACGGCGCCGGTCTTTCGGGTCGCCGGCATCGCAACCACGGTGACGGCAGGCGCCGCAGCCCCGTCGTCCCTGGCACAGCTCTCGCCCACCGACGCGGCCGCTTCGCTGGTCGTCAGGTAGGGGTTGATGTGCTCGTCGATGCGGCCCGGGCGGTCGACCTCGGTGCTGTCGATCTGGAACCAGTTGGCAAAGGCCGCCACGCCCGCTTCGTCGGTGCGGCGCATGAACGCCGTGCCGCGCACGTCGG
>JAYSYB010000324.1:0-1565 GCA_043716775.1 Rubrivivax sp. | reverse complement strand
ACGGCCGGCTGCCCGGCTAAACTGAGCCCATGGAAATTTACCTGGTGGGCGGTGCGGTGCGGGATGCCTTGCTGGGCTTGCCGGTGCAAGACCGTGACTGGGTGGTGGTGGGCAGCAACCCCGAGGAAATGACCGCGCTGGGCTACTTGCCGGTGGGCAAGGACTTTCCGGTGTTTTTGCACCCCGACACCGGGGAGGAATATGCCCTGGCCCGCACCG
The DNA here is from genome assembly GCA_043716775.1 of Rubrivivax sp. Taxonomy (GTDB): domain Bacteria; phylum Pseudomonadota; class Gammaproteobacteria; order Burkholderiales; family Burkholderiaceae_C; genus Rubrivivax. The sequence continues at coordinate 1,346 of JAYSYB010000324.1, read as the reverse complement.
AGCGCAAAACCGCGCGCGGCTACCGCGGGTTTGCGGTTCACGCCGAGGCTGACGTCACGCTGGCGCAAGACCTTGCACGGCGTGACATCACTATTAATTCAATAGCACTACCGGCAGCAGACGCCTGGACCAGCGGCACAAACGACCCAAAAATTGACGTTGCAGCCCGGCTGATAGACCCCTGGGGCGGCCAGCGCGATCTGCAGGCCAAAGTGCTGCGCCACGTCACACTGGCGTTTGCCGAAGACCCTGTGCGCATCTTGCGGCTGGCGCGGTTTTCAGCCCGATTCTGTGACTTTTCCGTGGCTCCCGAGACCGAGGAGCTGATGCGGCAGATGGTGGCCGATGGCGAGGTCGATGCGCTGGTGCCCGAGCGCGTCTGGCAAGAACTGGCGCGCGGGCTGATGGAAGTCCGGCCGTCCCGCATGTTGGCCGTACTCAGACACTGCGGCGCGTTGCAAAAACTGCTGCCCGAAGTCGACAGACTCTGGAGCGTGCCCCAGCGCGCCGACCTTCGTACCGACTTTCATCCCGACAGTGACCCCGACATCGACACCGGCCTTCACCTGATGAGGGTGCTGGACATGGCCGCGCAGCTGCAAGCGCCCCTGGCCGTGCGGTTTGCCTGCCTGTGCCACGACCTGGGCAAGGGCCTGACACCGGCCGAGATGCTGCCCGGCCACATCGGCCATGAAGCAGCCAGCGCCCGCTTGCTGAAAGGGGTGTGCGAACGCTGGCGCGTGCCCACCGACTGCCGGGAGCTGGCCGACGTGGTGGTGCGCGAACACGGCAACATTCACCGCAGCGGCGAGTTCAGCCCGGCGGCAACCGTGCGCCTGCTGGAGCGCTGCGACGCCTTTCGCAAACCCGGCCGCTTTGCCGACGTGCTGCTGGCCTGCGAATGCGACGCACGGGGCCGCCTTGGCCTGGACGCCGCGCCCTTCCCCCAACGCGCGCAGTTGCTGGCCGCCTTGCACGCGGCGCAGGCGGTTGCCACGCAGCCGATTGCCGAAGCAGCGCAGGCGGCAGGTCGCGGCGGCCCGCAGATCGGCGAGCTGATTCACCTTGCACGGGTTCAGGCCGTGGCGGCGGCGGCAGCCACCGCTTGAGCGGACAAAAGCGAAAGCCGCCTACAGAGCGGCGGGACAACGCTGGTTAAGGTCAAGGCAGATGAATGTGACTACTTTGAACGACACCGCTGCGGCCAGTGCCAGCTTGCCAGGTGTGGATGCCCACACCGCTTTGTTTCTTGACTTTGACGGCACGCTGGTGGACCTGGCGTCCACCCCTGAGTCGGTGGTGGTGCTGCCGGGGCTTGTGCCACTGTTGCAAGCGCTGAACACCCA
>JAYSYB010000323.1:0-1566 GCA_043716775.1 Rubrivivax sp. | reverse complement strand
TCGAAGCGGGCTTCAAGCGGCTGAAAGGGTTGAAGGGCGGCGTTCATGGGCAGCCAAGTCAGCTTTCCAGCGCAATGACCGGCGCGGCCAGGGCATCGGCCTTGGTGCGGGCGCGTTCGTCGGTGGTCTGGGCGACCTTGTCGCGCACATACAGCGGCAAGGCCTGCGCGGCATCGATGCATTGCCCGGCAGCGGCCAGCGCGGGCGCCAGGCGCAGCAGCGCGGCGGCGGTTGGAAAGGCCTCGGCGCAGTCCAGCCCGGCCAGGCTTGGGGGCAGCCGGCCGGCATACACGCCGAACACATTGCCAGCCAGCAGTTGCACCAACGCGCTGGGCGCCAGATTTTCGGGCCGAATCAGCTCGCAGGGATTCAGGGACAGGCATGAGCCGCTCCTGAATTCATAGCTTTGCACATACATCTCGTCCATGCGGGCATCAAGCAGCGCGGTGACGGTCAAGGGCGCGTCACCGTCAGCCATGGCGCCGAACCGCTGGAAGCGCGCGTCCTCGGCCACCGCCATCAGCGTGTCGATGGGCAGCACCGCAATGCCCGCGCCGTGGTTGGCGCCGAAAGCCAGCCCCTGCGCCACCGCGCAGGCGGTGCGCAGGCCGGTGAAGGAGCCCGGCCCCCGGCCAAAGACAATCGCGTCCATTTCGCCCAGTGCCATGCCGGACTCGGCCAGCAGCGCCAGGATGGCCGGGATCAAGGTGGCCGAGGCTTGCGCCCCGCCCGGGCCAGCGTGCTGCCAGACGCGCCCGCCATCGGTCACGGCAATCGACATGCGGTCGGTGCTGGTGTCAAATGCAAGGAATTTAAGAGTTTTAGGCATCAAATAAGGCTTTTGCTCATACTGTATATACACAAACAGCTATCAAAATCATAGTAATTCAAATGACGTGGCAAGCCCGCCCGAAAACGGGCGGCGGTGTGCATCTGCCGATTATCCTGCCTGCCAGTGCATCGCTTCAGCGGCGGATAATTGCCGCATGCTGTTACCCCCCTTCCCGACCCGATTCACCGCGCGCCTGGCCGCCGGCCTGCTGGCTGTGTTCGCCAGCCTGCTGGCCAGCGCCCAGGCCCTGCCGCCCGAGGTGGAGGCGCTGCTGGCGCGCGCCAAAGTGCCGCGCGAGGCCTTCGCCGCCGTGGTGGTCGATGCCGCGCCGGCGCTGGGTGGCAAAACCGCGCCGCTGCTGAGCCACCGCGCCGGCAGCGCCATGAACCCGGCGTCGGTCATGAAGCTGGTCACGACCTATGCCGGGCTGGATCTGCTCGGCCCCGCCTACACCTGGAGCACGCCGGTGTATGCCGACGGCCCGGTGGCTGATGGCGTGCTGAACGGCAACCTGATCATTCAGGGCCGGGGCGACCCGAAGCTGGTGATGGAGCGGCTGTGGCTGCTGCTGCGCCGGGTGCAGGGGCTGGGCATCAAGACCATCAGCGGCGACATCGTGCTCGACCGCAGCGCCTTTGCCGCCTCAGCGCAAAATCCCGGCGACTTCGACGGCGAGGCGCTGCGGCCCTACAACGTCCAGCCCGATGCGCTGCTGGTCAACTACAAGTCGGTGG
>JAYSYB010000322.1:0-1566 GCA_043716775.1 Rubrivivax sp. | reverse complement strand
TGCTGATCGAACGCCATGGCGGCATCGTTCCGCGTTCTCGCGACGACCTGACCGCCTTGCCCGGGGTTGGCCGGAAAACGGCCAACGTGGTGCTGAACGCAGCCTTCGGTGAAGCGACGATGGCGGTCGACACACACATCTTTCGCGTGGGCAACCGCACCGGCCTGGCCCCGGGCAAGACGCCGCTCGCTGTGGAACTGAAGTTGCTGAAACGCGTGCCGCCGTCGTATCTGGTGGACGCTCATCACTGGCTGATCCTGCACGGTCGCTATGTTTGTCAGGCCCGCCGCCCGCTGTGCGAGCAGTGTGCGGTGGCCCGGTGGTGCGACTCAGCGCCGGACCATCTCAAGCTCCCTGCGCCCGGTAAAGTGGCCAAAGCCGTAACACCCGCCCAACTCGCCTGACCCCGATCCCGTCAACTCAAACGGCTGGGGCTGGTCGGGCAGTCAGAGCCACCATCTCCCCATACCCGACTGCACGCGGCCACGAAGCCGCTGTCGGCACATCGTCAACAGCCCCCTGAAGCCACCGTGCTGCACTGATCCATCCGGCATGTCCCACGACAAGCGCACCGGTCGGCGACCACTCATCAATGAATTGCCGGCAACGTTGCAGCAGCACGCTCACCGACTCGCCGCCACCCGGCGCGTGATGCGCAAAATCGAGACACCACGCGTCCACGGCCAGCGCGCCGATCTGGTCCCAGCGTCTGCCGTCCCATCCGCCGAAATCGACTTCATTCAGGCGTGCGTCGACCCGGTGCTCCCAGCCCCAGCCGGCCAGGCAGCGGCCCACATCGACCCCGCGCCTCAGCGGTGACGTGATCACGACCCGCGCCGTGCCTTGGCGGCGCGCCCACGTCCGGATGCGATGGGCCAGATTTTTAACCTTGCGCGGATCGACCAACACATCGGTGCGCCCGATGCAGCGCCCCACCACGCCACGCGGCTTGGGATGACGCCAGACCCTGATGAGTGTTGCCGGATCGCCGTTACCACTGCGCATTGGCCGCATCATGAAAAGCGCAAGGCTGCCAGCCAACCGAGCAGCGCCAGCAGTTCCGAAATTTGCTGGGTAGCGCCGAGCGTGTCGCCGGTGTAGCCACCCAGGCGGGCGTACCAGCGCCAGCCGCAAATGCCCGTACCGACGCCGGCTGCCAGCAACGCGCAGGCGACGGTCGGCGCGTGAACAGGATTCCACAGCACCCACCCAAGGGCCAGCCCCGTCGACCAGGCGACTGCCACCCACGCGCCAGTAACCGAAATGCGCTGCGCCAAAGGCTTGGCCTTTGCATGCGCCAAGTCGCCGGCATAGGGCAGGAAGCGAATCAACAACACGGCGCCAGTACGGCTGACGGTGTGAGCGAACAACAGCGCGGGCAGGGCCATCGCGAGCGGTAATGCGGTCAACGCCACCAGCGCCGCTGCCTTCAACCCCAGTATCAACACCAGACCAGCCGCCCCGTAAGTTCCGATGCGGGAATCCTTCATGATCTCCAGCGCCCGCGCGCGGCTGACGGCACCGCCGAGCGCGTCGCAGGTGTCAGCGAGCCCGTCTTCATGAAAG
>JAYSYB010000321.1:0-1568 GCA_043716775.1 Rubrivivax sp. | reverse complement strand
CTTGATTTTTCTTGTACTCTGGTCGTAGTATAAAAAAGTGTTTTGTTGTCTAGACCACCTGCGTCGCGCCTGCGGCCAATGGGCCGTAGGTGATGTAGGTGTGGCCGGTGATCCAGCCGATGTCGGCGGTGCACCAGAACACGTCCGACGGCTGGATATCGAAGGTCCAGTCCATGGTCACCTTGGCCCACAGCAGGTAGCCCGCGGTTGAGTGCTGGACGCCCTTGGGCTTGCCGGTGGAGCCGGAGGTGTAGAGGATGAACAGTGGATGCTCGGCGCCGACCGGCACCGGTGCGCACTCGCTGGACTGGCCTTTGAGCGCTTCCTCGAAGGTCTTGTCGCGGCCGGCCACCATGTTGCAGGCGGTCGGCGTGCGCATGTACACCAGCACGTTCTTCAGCGTGGTGCAGCCGCCCATGGCGATGCCTTCGTCGACGATGGACTTGAGCGGCAATTCCTTGCCGCCGCGCATCTGGAAATTGGCGGTGATGACGGCCACGGCGCCGGCATCGATGATCCGCTCGTTCAGCGCCTTGGCCGAGAAGCCTCCGAACACCACGCTGTGGGTGGCGCCGATCCGGGCGCAGGCCTGCATCGCAACCACGCCCTCGATCGTCATCGGCATGTAGATGACGACGCGGTCGCCCTTCTTCACGCCCTGCGCCTTCAGCGCGTTGGAAAACTGGCTCACGCGCGCCAGCAGCTGTTTGTAGGTGACGCGGGTGACCGCGCCGTCGTCGGCCTCGAACACGATCGCTTCCCTGTTCTCGACCGGCGTGCCCATGTGCTTGTCCAGGCAGTTGGCCGAGGCGTTCAGTTCGCCGTCGTCGAACCACTTGTAGAACGGCGCGTTCGATTCGTCCAGCGTCCTGGTAAACGGCTTGGTCCAGACCAGGTTCTCGCGCGCCAGCCGGGCCCAATAGCCCTCGAAATCGCGGCCGGCCTCGTCGCACAGGGCCTGGTAGGCCGGCATGCCGGAAATGCGCGCCGCCTTGACGGCCGCGGGCGGCGGCGGAAACACGCGGTTTTCGACCAGGACCGATTCGATGGCGCTCATTGGCTTGTCTCCACTAGGTTTTCAATTTGCGGCAACTGTCAGCCATTCCACTTACAACGCACTGACGTGCCAGCACCTCGCCAATCTACCCGCATCCGGTCCTGGGTGGAAGGCGGCCTCTACAATCGCCGCAGCGTACAAACCCTGCCTTCCACACCCGAATGAACGACGACCCAACCCAGAAAAAAGCCTCGCCGCTGCGCCCGCTGCCCAACCTGATCTTCGCCAGCCGCTGGCTGCAGCTGCCGCTGTATTTAGGGCTGATCGCCGCGCAGGCGGTCTACGTGGTCCATTTCGTGGTGGAGCTGTGGCACCTGATCGAGGCCGCGTTCGGCAGCCAGGCGGCGTTGCAGCAGCTGATCGCCAGCATCGGCTACAAACAGACCGTCGCGATCACTTCCCTGAACGAGACGGTGATCATGCTGGTGGTGCTGGCGCTGATCGACGTGGTGATGATCTCCAACCTGCTGATCATGGTGATCGTCGGCGGCTACGAAACCTTCGTCAGCCG
>JAYSYB010000033.1:0-2503 GCA_043716775.1 Rubrivivax sp. | reverse complement strand
AGCATCTCGTTGTAGAGCTGGAAGCCGATCTCCATCATGTTGCCGCTCTGGTTGTCGCCCAGCACCTCGCCTGCGCCACGAATTTCCAGGTCGTGCATCGCCAGGTAGAAACCCGAGCCCAGTTCTTCCATGTCTTGAATCGCCTGCAGCCGCTGCGCAGCCTGCTTGGTCAGCGCGGTAGTGTCGGGCACCATCAGGTAGGCATAGGCCTGGTGGTGGCTGCGGCCCACACGGCCACGCAGCTGGTGCAGTTGCGCCAAGCCGAACTTGTCGGCGCGGCTGATGACGATGGTGTTGGCGCTGGGCACGTCGATGCCGGTTTCGATGATGGTCGAACACAGCAGCACGTTGTGCCGCTGGGCCACGAAGTCGCGCATCACGTGTTCCAGCTGGCGCTCGGGCATCTGCCCATGCGCGATGGCGATGCGCGCTTCGGGCAGCAGCTCCACGAGTTTCTGGCGTCGGTTCTCGATGGTCTCGACTTCGTTGTGCAGGAAGTAGACCTGGCCGCCGCGCTTCAACTCGCGCAGCACGGCTTCGCGGATCACGCTGTTGCCTTCATTGCGCACGAAGGTCTTGATCGACAGCCGGCGTTGCGGCGCGGTGGCAATCACGCTCAGGTCGCGCAAGCCTTCCAGCGCCATGCCCAGCGTGCGCGGGATCGGCGTGGCGGTGAGCGTGAGCACGTCCACCTCGGCGCGCAGCGCCTTCATCGCTTCCTTGTGGCGCACGCCGAAGCGGTGTTCTTCGTCGATGACGAGCAGGCCCAGGCGCTGGAATTTCACGTCGCTGGAAAGCAGCTTGTGCGTGCCGACGACGATGTCCACGCTGCCGTCCGCGATGCCTTCGACGGCGATCTTCACTTCCTTGGCGCTGCGAAAACGCGACAGCTCGGCGATCTTCACAGGCCACTTGCCAAAGCGGTCCACCAGGGTGTTGAAGTGCTGCTCGGCCAGCAGCGTGGTGGGCGCCAATATCGCCACCTGCTTGCCGCCATGAACGGCCACGAATGCGGCGCGCAAGGCAACCTCGGTCTTGCCAAAACCCACGTCACCGCAGATCAGGCGGTCCATCGGCTTCGGGCTCACCATGTCCTGGATCACGGCGTGGATGGCGGCGCGCTGATCGGCGGTTTCTTCGAAGCCAAAGCTGGTGGCAAAGGCTTCGTAGTCGTGTGGGCTGAAGCGGTGCGCAAACCCTTCACGCGCGGCGCGGCGGGCGTACAGGTTCAGCAGCTCGGCAGCAGTGTCCCGAACCTGCTCGGCCGCCTTGCGGCGCGCTTTTTCCCACTGGGCGGAACCCAGTCGGTGCAATGGGGCTTCATCGGCGCTGACGCCCGTGTAGCGGCTGATCAGATGCAGTTGCGCCACCGGCACGTACAGCGTCGCCTTGTCGGCGTATTCGAGGTGCAGGAATTCGCTGGCGCCGCCTTCGTCGATGCCAAGGTCGATGTTCACCAGCCCTTGGTAGCGGCCGATGCCGTGGTTGATGTGCACCACCGGGTCGCCAACCTTCAGCTCCGACAGGTCCTTGATCAGCGCATCGACGCTGCTGACTTGTTCCTGCTTGCGCCGCCGCCGCGCCTGCGGGGTGGTGGCGAAGAGTTCGGTTTCGGTGACGAACTGGATGGATGTTTTGTCAGCGGGCTCGTGCCAGTGGAAGCCTTCGGCCAGCGGCGCTGCGGTGATGGCCACCTTCTCATCGCCAGTGAGGAATTCTTCCAGCGTGGCGACACTGGGCACGCTGATGGCGTGGTCGCGCAGCAGTTCGATCAGGCTCTCGCGCCGGCCTTCGCTTTCGGCCACCAGCAGCAGGCGGTGCGGGGTCTGCGCCAGGTGGCGTTGCAGCAGGCCCAGCGGGTCGGTGGCGCCGCGGTCGATGCTGAGGTCGGGCAGGGGGCGCGCCCACGAGACCGCAACAGCGGACTCTTGCGAGCCCTTCACAGGATCCGTGCCGCGCAGTGCCAGCGTGGCATGCGGCTGCGTGCGTGCGAAGAATTCTTCTGCCGGCAGGAAGATCGTTGCCGGCGGCAGGATCGGCCGCTCGGGGTCGTGCTGCAGGAAGCGGTGGCGCTCGCGCGTATCGACCCAGAAGCGATCAAGTGCTTCGTCCACCTTGCCGTGCAGCACCAGCGCGGACTGCGGACCCAGGTAGTCGAAAATCGTGCCCGCTTCGTCAAAGAACAGCGGCAGGTAGTACTCGATGCCACCGGCGGCCAGCCCCGCGCCGATGTCCTTGTAGACCCGCGCGCGCGTCGGGTCGCCTTCGATTTGCTCGCGCCAGCGCGCACGAAACGCCGTGCGCGCGGCGTCGGTCATCGGGAATTCGCGGCCGGGCAGTAGCCGCACTTCGGGCACCGGGTACAGGCTGCGCTGACTGTCGGGGTCGAAGGTGCGGATGCTGTCCACCTCGTCGCCGAAGAGGTCGACGCGGTAAGGCACCAGGCTGCCCATCGGAAAGAGGTCGATCAGACCGCCGCGCACGGCGTATTCGCCGGGCGAGA
>JAYSYB010000320.1:0-1573 GCA_043716775.1 Rubrivivax sp. | reverse complement strand
CACCCGCTGCATGAAGGCGCGTGCGTCTTCGATGGCCACGGGGTTGGCCTGCGGCATCGCCAGCAGTCGGCGCGCAGCGGCCATGCGCTCGGTCTTGTGCGCCGGGGCCAGCAAGCCGTAGTGGCGGATGCGCTTGAAGCCGCTGGGCAGGACGTGGCGCAGCAGCCGGGCGATGAACTCGACGCCGTCCAGCGCTTTGCTGGTCTTGCCATGCGGGCCCCCTGCGCCACCCTTGTCGTTGGCGCGAACCTTGAAGCGCACCTGTTCGCCCTGGATGCCTTGCAGCCGCTCATTGCCGATGGCGGTGCGGTGGGTGTAGCGCGCCAGGTAGTCGAGCACGGCCGCAGGCCCGGCCAGCGGGGTCTTGGCGTAGACCACCCAGTCGTGGCGGCGCAGCGCTTGGTGCCTTTGTTGTTGCGCCTGGGCATTGTCGGCCGGGTCACGCGGCAACTCTGCGGCTTGCTCTGCGTGGTCCAACGCTTGCATGAACTTGCCCCGGAACACCCGGGACAGCGCGTGCACGGGGAACAAGAAGCGCTCGCTGCGCCGGGGCTTGAGCCAGCAGGCTTGGCCGTCGGAAGTGACACCCAGCGCGCCGCAGGCCATCAGCGCGTGAACGTGCAGATGCCGTGTCAGGTCTTGCGTCCAGGTGTGCAGCACCAGAGTGAAGGCGGCCGTGCCGCCCAGCCAGCGCGGGTTGGCGGCGAACTCGGTGAGTGTCTGCGCGGCGGTCTGCATCAGCGTGTCGTAGACCCAGCGGGGGTGCGCACCGGCCAGCGCGTTGATCTCATGCGGCAGGGTGAAGACGAGGTGGCAGTACGGGACGGTGAGCAACTCGGCCAGCCGTGCGGCGCGCCACGCATCGCGGGTCTGCGTCTGGCACTGCGGGCAGTGGCGATTGCGACAGGAGTGCCAACGCCAGGCTTGCGCCCCACAGCCGTCGCAGCGCCATTGCTCGCCGCCCAGCGCCGGTGTGCGACAGGCGACGATGGCCCGCCACGCACGGGCTTGGCGCGTGCTCAACGCATGCGTGCGAACGTACTCGGGCCCGAAGCGCCGCAGCACTTCGGCCAGGGTGGTGGGCATGACAGTCGCCTTCGATCCGGCGCGTTCAGTGCCGGGTGATCGTCGTGACTGCAGTCGCGGTTGGCAGGGCCGCCAGCAGCGACAGCGGCTTGGCCCGTGCGCCATCGGGGGCGTCAGGTTGGGCCAGGTGCAGATAGCGCATCGTCGTGCTGATGTGGCCGTGGCCGAGCCACTGCTGCAAGCTGTGCAGATCGACCCCGGCTTCCAGCAAATGGGTGGCGTAGCAGTGGCGCAGCGTATGGATGCCGCCGCGCTTGGTGATGCCTGCCCGCGCGCTGGCCCAGCGATACCAGCGCTGGGCCATGCCCGCGTCCAAGGGCAGCGTCGGTTCGCGCGAACCGGTGAACAGCCATTGGCGGGGCTTGGCCACGCGCCACCACAGCCTTGCGGCCTCCAGCACATCGGCGCTCAGCGGCACAAAACGATCTTTGCCGCCCTTGCCGTGCACGACGTGGATGCACATGCGGTCGGCGTGGCTGTCCAGGTG
>JAYSYB010000319.1:0-5064 GCA_043716775.1 Rubrivivax sp. | reverse complement strand
ACAAACCCAGCGACTGGTCGCGCGCCCACTTTGCCGCCACACGGCCCGACAGCGCCAGCCGCGCGTTCACCTGCTGGCTCATGTGGGCCGAGATGATCGCAACCCTGCGGCCACTGTCGCCGCTGTTCGCATCGGTGATGTCTTCGGTGCGGTATTCAGCGCGCAGCAGAGCGTTGCGCCGGCTCGCGCCGCCTTCGCGCGGGCCGGCATCGGATCCCGCATCAGGCCCACGTTCACGGTAGGCGATGCCGAGCTGCAGCCAGTCCTCGGTCTTGCTGGCGGCGTTGCGCTGGCGCGTGATCGTTACCAGGTTGCGGCCCAGCGCGGTCCATTCGTCGTCGAGCTTGAAGGCCGCGCCCACGGTGCTAAGCACGGTGTCGCTGGTGCTGCTGTCGCGCAGTTCCAGCCGCGCTGCGCCCTTCCAGTCAGAGGCGCCGGTGTACTCGATGCCGCCGGTGATGGACGTGGCCTCCGCGCTGCCCACGTTCGTGGCGTTTCCGTTCAGGCTGCGCACGCGTTCGTAGCCGGTCGCGAGCGTCCAGCCACCGCCCAGCTTCCAGCGGTTGCGCAGGCCGATGGCGGCCTCGGCGTGGCGGCCGTCGAGCGCGTCGCGCAAGCGGTATTCGCTGAACAGGTTGGCGTCGGCCATGTATTCGGTCTGCACGCCGAAGACCGTGGCATTGCGCTGCTGCACCTCGTTGAGGCCGTAGCGGCTGCCCAGGCTGCTGATGAATTCGTAGCGACCGTACAGGCGCGTCGTGCTGTTGAGCCGGTATTCCCCGCCCACCGCCGCAACGCGTCGATTCGGGTCTTCGACATCCTGCTCGGCCTCGGCAAACACGCTGGCGTTGGGCACATCGGGCAACTGGGCCGTCAGCTTGGCGAGCACGGTGGTGGTGGCGGTGGCGCTGTCAATCGGTGGCGCGTTGCTGGCTGCGTTCAGGTCGGCCCCGCGGCTGTGTCGCACGGCCAGTTCGCCGCGCACGCTGCCGCTAAAGGTCTGCTCGACCGAAACCTGCCCGCCACTGCGGCGCGCCGATGACACCAGGTCTTCGCCATGCAGCACTTCGGCCTTCAAGGTGGTGCTGTCGCCGGCCTTGTAGCTGGCCTTGGCGGTGACTTCCTGGCGGCCCCGGGTGACGGCCGCCGACGGATTGTTGAAGCCTGCCGAGGCGATGACGGCTTGTGCCTGCACTTGCAGCGGCCCGGCATCCACGCGCAGCTCGACGCGCGCTGCCTTGCCGCGGGTCTCGATGCCCGCCGGGGTGACGACCGGCGTTTGCGTGCGCGCCACTTCGGTGGCAATGGACACGCCTGGCGCGAGGCGCACGCTGGCCCCCGCGCTTTGCAGGCTCAGCGGGTGCTGCGGGTCGCTGTCGCGCACCACGCCGGCACTGAGCACGACTTTCTCGGTCACGTCGAAGCGGGCGGCCACGCCGCCGACCCAGCTCTTGGTGCCGCCTTGATCGACCTCAAAGGTCACGCGCAGTGAATGGGGGTTGAAGCCGGCGTCCAGGCTGGGCAACGGTGCCTTCAACAAGATGCCGCCGCTGAGTGTTTCGACTTCGTAGTCCACGAAGCGGGTGAGCGGCACGCTGCGCAACACGATTGAACTCTGGCTGCGGTCGCGCGTCAGCAGTTCGACTTTTTCGCTGTTCTCGACCAGGGGTGCGCGGCTCAATCTGTAAGGCCCCGAGGTGCCGAGCGCTGGCAGCTCGTCGATGACCTGGCGGCTGCTGGTTTGCGCGGCGAAGGCGGTCAGGCTGCGGCTGCCGTCGTCGCTCTCGAGGTGCGCGCGGGCACCGTTCAGGCTGCGGCTGTACTGGCCCAGGCGGCGCTCGTCGAGTGGCGTGGCACCCGTGGCCAGCCTCGCCTCGGTCTGGGTGTTGAAGTCGCCATACAGCACATACGACCTGCCGCGGTCCAGGCGCAGGTACAGGCGGCCGGTGGACTGGGCGTCGAAGCCCTTCACCGAATCGTCGCCATACACAGGATAGAACTCGCCCGGCTGAATGTCGCGGAACAGCCGCTCGCGGGTGCTTTTGTCGGAGTCGTAGGCCAGCGTCAGCAGCGTGTCGCCCAGCACCTTGCCTTTGAGAAACAGGGCGGCGCGCGCACCCGCATCGGTGCGGCCGTTGTCGAAGCGGGTGGCGACGCGTTGCAGCGCTTGCTCGAAACCGTCATGGGCCTGCGCGGGCTGAATCGCGCCACGCCCCAAGCGGCGCAGATTGAGCACGCCTTCAACCATGCCGGCAGCGATCAGCGGCCGCAGCTCGGCGTCAAAGCTGAGCTTGATCTGGGCCCGCGCATGGCCCGATGCGGCCTGCACCAGCAGGTCGCCCGGCTCGGCCGGCGATTCCAGTTCGGCCACCAGCACCCCGCCTTCGACGAACACCTGCACACCCGGCTCGTCGGGGTCGAGGTCGCGCAGGTGCCAGCGGCCACGGCTGGCGTTCAGCGTCACCGGTGTCGGCGAAGTCACGCTGACACCGGCGGTGTCGAGCGGCTCGATCGTCACCCGCACCAGCGTGCGGCCATCGGCCGACAGGGCCTGGGTCGGCGCGCTCAGGCGCAACGCCGCCAGCGCGCCCGGCGCCGTGACGGTGATGCGGTGGCGGCCTGCCGGCACCTCGGGCACGCCCGACGAGGCCGCTTGCAACACTTCCAGCGTATTCAGGCCGGGCTTCAAATCGACACCCACATAGTCGGCGACTTGCAAGGCTTGCGACTCCAGGCTGCGCAGGCGGCCGATGCGGGACGCCGGCAGCAGGGCGCCGTTGACGCGCAGCGTGAGTTCGGCACCCAGCGCGCCCTTGACGGTCACCGTGGTCTGCGCAAACCCCAGCACCTGTGCAGTGCTCGGGCTGAGGATGGCGGGGCTGTTGTCGAGCGTGGCCAAGGCCTCGTCGCTCAGCGCCGGTGCGGCCAGCTGCGCCGACGCTGCGGGCGATGCGGTCTCGGCAGGCTGTTTGTCGCTGCGCTGCGGGGCCTTGGCCGGTGTTGTGGACGTTGGCGACGTCAGATTGCCGGCACCGACCAGACCACTGGCCGGCAGGGCCTTCGGGTCAGTGGCTGGCGGCAGGCGCGGGTCGGCGGCCAGGCGCGCGTCGCGCACCGTTTCAAGGTTTTGATCGGCAAGCGCCACCGTCTCGGCACGCGCGGCGATGGCGAGCCGAACCGCGTCGCTGCAGCCGGCCACGGCAAAGTCGGCGCGTTGCAGTTCGCCGTTTTTCATGTCGACGAAGCGGCTGCCCGCGTCGCCCGCATGGCGGTTGGCCAGCAGCGCCAGTTGGGCTGCGCCGCGCGGGCCCACGCTGAACGGCAAGGTGGTGCGGTCGAGCTTGAGCACATGGGTTTGCGGCTTCAAACCGTACAAGCTGAAGCGGCCCAGGCGGTCGGTGGTGACGTGGGTGCCGTCTTCAAGAAACAGCCGCACCCCCGCAATGCCGGGTTCGCCGTCATCGCGCTCGCGGTTGTTGTTGCAGTCGGCATAGACGTTGCCGACCAAAAAGCCGCGGTCGCCGAACACGCCGGGCAGCACCTGCACGGTGGCGCGGCTTTCATTGCTGAGCTTGGGCAGCGGGCCGGCGCTGGTGGCCTGTGCGCGGTTGATGCCGTCGCCCCGCAGCGCAGCCGGACCCACGCGCACGCGGTAGCTGAGCACGCGCACCGACGCGTCGTCGATGGAGCCGATGTTGAACACCAGCGCCGGGCCGACGCCCCCTTCGGGCTCGGGCAGTGCAGAGCCGTCGAAGCGGGCGCCGCCACTGTCCAGCCGCGCGCTGCCGCGCAGATAGGCGAAACCGGCCGGCAGCAGGTCGGTGACGCGGATGCGGCCGAGCAACTGGCCGCTGACGTTCTTGATCTTGATCTGGTAGTCGACGAATTCGCCCAGCTCGACGGTCTTGCGTGACGCGGTCTTTTCGATGAAGAAGCCGGCGCGCGGGTCGGCGTCGAGCGGAATGTCCAGGTGCACCGGCTCACTCAGCGCGGTGATGGTGAAAGTGCCGCCATACGAGCCGGCCGCTTCGACCACCCGTTCGGGCGGCAGCAGGCTGGCAGCCAGGGTGGACGGGAAGCTGTAGGGCGTCGGCGGCACGACTTGCAGCCGGTACACACTGGGCGCGACCAACGGGAACTGGTAGCTGCCGTCGGCGCCGGTGCTCAGCACGCTGGGCGCTGGCGTGAGGCCGTCGGCCAGAAACACGTGTGCCTGCCCGCCCGGACGGCCCCCGTTGCCGGCGCCTGTCACGTCGATCAGCGTCACCAGCGCGCCGGCCAGCGGCACGCTGGTCTTGCTGTCGAACACCACGCCGAACGGGTCGACCAGCACGCTGGCCTGCATCTGCACCGCGCCGCAGCCGGTGACCGACACCGTCAGCACATCGTTCGGCCGCACGCTCAGGCTCGCGTCGCCACGCGCCAGCGGTGTGCGCAGTGCGTCGACGGTGGGCACGTGCGGCTCGATCCGGAACTCGCCAGTGTTCGGGCCGCTCTCGGTGGCCAGAAAGGATTCGATGTCGCCAGCCAGGGTTGACGCCACGGTGATCTGCTGTGTCTCGGCGCGCAGCGGGTCGAGGTTGCAGCGCGAAGCGTTGAATGCCACGTAGAACGGCTGCCCGGCGGTCAGAACCGTGATCGGTCGCGTGTACTGCGCATCTGCGAAGAGACGCAGCGACGGCGGCTGGTCTGGCACCAGCATGCGCACTGGATTGGAGTCGACGCTGACCGGCTGCGGCTGCACGCCGTCCATGAACAGCAGCCGCCCGACGTGGGTCACTGGCCCCGAGGCATTGCGGTTGATCTGCACATCGACGCTGCGCGTCAGCGACTGACCCGGCGCGATGTCGGCCGTGAAACCGAAAGCCACCGCGTCGACCAGCCGCAGATCGGCCGGTGCGGTGCGGGTGTAGCTGTGTTCGGGCTGCCCCAACAGGTGGTAGAGCGCCAGCGCGCCGCCCGGCGGGCCGAGCGCGGCCAGGGTGGTGTTGGGGGGGATCACGTCGCGCAGGAGCACCAGGGCCAGCGTCACGCCGTCCACACTGACCGGCAGGCCGCTGGCGG
>JAYSYB010000318.1:0-5080 GCA_043716775.1 Rubrivivax sp. | reverse complement strand
TCGGGGTCTTGCGTGGCGGCGCCGCCATCGAGCCCGACGATGCGCGCACGGTTGAGTTCAGCCACCACCGGCACCGTCAGCCGCCCTGCTTCCTGCACCAGGCCGATCGACTTGATGCTTCCCAGCCGCACCCCGCGAAACACCACCGGCGAGCCCACCTGCAGGCCATACACCGAGCCGCCAAAGTGCATCACTGCCCGGTCGGTGGGCGCCAGGAAACGGGCGCCCAGCACGAAGACCAGCGCAGCACCCAGCAGCAGCAGGCCGCCGACCGCGAAGAGGCCGATGCGCGCGGCATTGGGGCGCGGCGTCATGCTGCAGCCACCGTCGCGACGGGATCGACCTCGACACCCGCCGCCGCACGTTCACTGCGCCCGCGATGCAAGAATTCACGCACCCGCGGCGGCCCGTTCTGCAGCAGCGCTTTGGGGGTGTCCAGGGCAGTCATGGTTTTCTCGATTTCATCCAGAAAAAGCACACGGTCGGCGACCGCAAAGACGCTGTCGATCTCGTGCGTCACCATCACCACCGTGGTGCCCAGGTGGTCGCGCAATTGCAGTATCAAGCCGTCCAGCCGCGCGGTATTCACGGGGTCCAGGCCCGAGCCGGGTTCGTCCAGAAACAAGAGCGGCGGGTCCAGCGCCAGCGCCCGCGCCAGGCCGGCGCGCTTGCGCATGCCGCCACTCAACTGCGAAGGCATGAGGTCAAAGGCGCCGTCCAGCCCCACCAGCGCCAGCTTCAGCCGCGCCATTTCTTCGCGCGCCTTGCGCGGCAGCGGCGTGAACAGGCGCAGCGGCAGCATCAGGTTTTCGCCCACCGTCATCGCACTCCATAAAGCGCCGGCCTGGAACAGCACGCCAAAGCGTTGGCGCAGGCGGCGCAGCGTGACCTCATCGCCGTCGTAGAGGTCCTGGCCTTCGATCAACACCTGGCCCTTCTGCGGCCGCTGCAGGCCGATCAGGTCGCGCAGCAACGAACTCTTGCCGCTGCCGCTGGGGCCCAGGATGACGAAGATTTCAGCCTTTGCGATGGCGAAGCTGATGCCCTGCTGCACCACCAGTTCGCCGTGGGCGATGGTCAGGTCCACCGCTTGCACGATGGGGACTGGCACAGGGGGGGCGGTGGGCGCCGCGGGGTCCGTCATGGCGCTAGAGATCCAGGCTCTGGAAGACGACGGTGGTGATGCAGGCTGCGGTGATGATCCACACCAGCCCCTTGACCACCGCCGTGGTGGTGGCCTCGCCCACGGCCTGGGCGTTGCGGCCGGCGTGCAGGCCTTCGCGGCAGCCGGCCAGGGCCAGCAGCGCGGCGTACAGCGTGCCCTTGAAGAGGCCGATCCAGAGGTGCGTCCAGGTCAGCGCGTTGGCAGACTTGTGCAGGTATTCCGACCACGGCACCGCGTACACCAGCGTCGCCGGGATGCCGCCGGCCAGCACGCCCACCAGCGCGGCGTAGGTCATCACCAGGGGTGCCACCATCACCAGCGCCAGGATGCGCGGCATGACCAGGTGGTCGACCGGGTCCACCCCCAGCGCGCGCAAAGCGTCGATCTCTTCGCCGGCCTTCATGGTGGCCAACTGCGCCGCGAAGGCCGCACCCACGCGGCCGGTCAGGATCATGCCCGTCATCAGGCCGGCCAGTTCGCGCACCATGCCGACCGTGACGATGTCGGCGATGTAGGCTTGCGCGCCCAGCTTGTCGAGTTGCGCGCCCCCCATGTAGGCCAGCATCAGGCCAATGAGAAAACAGGTCAGCGAGACGATGGGTATCGACAGCGGACCGGTCTGGTCGATCTGGCGCAGCAGATCGCCATAGCGCATGCCACTTTTTCCGCGCAGCAGGCGGCCGAAGGCCAGCACCACTTCACCGAAGAAGGCTGCCGTCACCACTGTGTCGGTGCGCGCCGCCAGCACCCACTGGCCTACGCGCACCAGCCAGGGCGGCGTCGGCTCGGCCAGCGGTGCGGCTTCACCCGCCGCTGGCAACGCCAGGGTCAGCACCGCGCGCACGTCCTGGGGCAGCCCGTCCAGCTGCATCTGCAGGCCCAGGCGCGAAAGCGGTGCGAGTTGTTCGCGCAGCGCAGCCGTCAAGCCGGCATCCCACGCGGTCAGCGCCTGGCCATCGACCGTGACGGTGCCGCCTTTCGCGTCACTGGCACCGGCTGGTGCGGCGCTGAGGCTGCCGCCGGCCACACCGCGCCAGTCGCCCGCCACCTGCAGTGACAAGGCCTGTCCTTGCGACTGCCAGTGGTGGGTGGGGGCCACCGTGCCGTTGATGCTGCTGCTCATGCTGGCGCGCACTTTAACTGCGGCTGCGGTGGCAGTCCGACGGTGCGCAGGCTGTGCGGCTGTAAGACATGCGGCTGTAGGACAACAAGACTGGCAGGCGACACAATGCGCCGGCCCGCCCATGCTGTCGAAAGCAACCCATGAAACTGACCTCATTCGCCACACGCCGCCGCCAGGTGCTTCTGTGGGCCGCCGGCACTTGCAGCCTGCCCGTGCTTGCCCAGGCGGCTGCCTTTGACCACAGCCACGCGGCCTGGAGTGCGCTGCTGAAAAAACACGTGGTCTTGCTGGACGGCGGCAAGGGTTCGCAGGTGCGCTATGCCGGCATGGCGGCCGACCGCACCATGCTCAAGGCCTACCTGGCGCAGTTGTCAGCCGTCACGCCAGCAGCAGTGGATGCGTTCAGCAAACCGCAGCAGATGGCCTTCCTAATCAACGCCTACAACGCTTTCACGGTCGAACTGATCCTGACGCGCTACCCCAAGCTCGATTCGATCCGCGATCTGGGCAGCCTGCTGACCAAGCCCTGGTCGATCAAGAACGTGCCGCTGCTGGGCACCACACTGACGCTGGACAACATCGAACACGACAATCTGCGCGCCAAGGGCCGCTTCGACGACCCGCGCATTCACTTTGCCGTCAACTGCGCCAGCATCGGCTGCCCCATGTTGCGCGAAGAAGCCTTCGTTGCCGACCGGCTGGACCTGCAGCTGGACGAACAGACCCAACGCTTTCTGTCCGACCGCAGCCGCAACCGCTATGCCGACGGCAAGCTTGAAGTCAGCAGGATCTTCGACTGGTACGGCGGTGACTTCAAACTGGGCCACAAGGGCATCGGCTCACTTCCCGCGTTCTTCGCCCGTTATGCCGCGTTGCTGGCCGATGCGCCTGCCGACCGCGAACGCGTCAAGGCGCAGGGCGTGCCAATCGGTTTTCTGGACTACGACTGGAAGCTGAACGACGCGAAGTGAAGGCGCTCAGCCTCCATCCCGCGCCAGCCGCAACCCCGTGAACTGCCAGCGCGCATCGGCGGGGAAGAAGTTGCGGTAACTGCTGCGGATATGGCTGCGCGGTGTGGCGCAAGAACCGCCGCGCAGCACAAACTGGTTGGCCATGAACTTGGCGTTGTATTCGCCCACCGCGCCGTCCCATGCGCGAAAGCCCGGGTACGGCGCGTAGGCACTGCGCGTCCACTGCCAGACGTCGCCCATCATCTGCAACAGGCCCCGCCTGGCTTGCGCCACCGGCACCGGGTGCAGCGCACCGGTGTCGACAAAGTTGCCGCTCGCCACAGCCTGTGCGGCGATAGGTTCCGCAGCGTGTTCCCATTCGGCCTCGGTGGGCAAGCGCAGCGGCAGGCCGTGTTGTGCCGCAGCCCAGGCTGCGTAAGCATCGGCTTCATAGAGGCTGATGTGGGTGACGGGTGTGTGCGGGTCCAGCGACACCAGGCCGTGCAGGGTGAAGATGCTCCAGGCGGCATGCGTTGGCGCTTCCCCGCCCTTGTTCTGGCGCCAATACAGCGGCGCGCATATGCGCTGGCCTTGCACCCAGTCCCACCCCGCCGCAAGCCACCAGCGCGGCTGCGCATACCCGCCGCTGCGCATGAAGTGCAGCCACTCGCCATGCGTCACCAGACGGTTGGCCAAGGCATACGGTTGCAGCCAGGTCTTGTGGCGTGGGCTCTCGTTGTCGAAGGCAAAGCCTTCACCTGCCGCGCTGTCGTGCCCGGTCTGCACCAGGCCGCCTTCAAAGTTCACCCAGCAAAGAGGCACTGGCGCCACGCTGGCCAACGGCCACTGCGGCCGGTACACGGGGGCCAGCGGGTTGCAGGACAGCAGGTGCAGCAGATCGGTGAGGATCAATTCCTGGTGCTGCTGTTCATGCTGCAGGCCCAGCGTGACGATCTCGCTCAGGCGTGCCAGCCGCTCAGGATCGGCAGCGTCCTGCAGCACACGCAGCAGCCCCAGCACCCGCGCATCCACGTTTGCGCGGTAGGCTTTGACCTCCGCCAGGCCAGGCCGCGTGATGAACCCGCGCTGCGGCCGCGCATGCTGCGCGCCCACGCCCTGGTAGTAGCTGTTGAAGAGGACGCGAAATGCGGGGTGGTGGGGCTGAAAATCTGCTTCAAAGCACTCGAGGCAAAAGGTCTCGAAGAACCAGGTGGTGTGCGCCAGGTGCCACTTGGCGGGGCTGGCGTCGGCCATGCTCTGGGCTTGGCAGTCGGCTTCGGACAGCGGCGCCACCAGCTCCATCGTGGCGGCACGCACTTCGGCATAGCGCGGCGCGAGCGCCTTCAGTGGCAGCGGGGCAGCTGCAGTTTGCAAGGCAGTCATCAAGGCAGTCATTGTTCTTCCCTCCGCAAGACTCCGTTGGTCGCGCACCTTAGCAAGGGTCGATGAACCCCACCGTACGCTCGCGAACACGCGCGCCGGCCAGGCGCAAACCGGCCGGGTCGATGGCGGCGTCAATCTCCAGCGTCGCGGCTATGTGGAGCGCGCGCTCCACATCCAGGCATGCAGCAGGCGCCACAGGGGCCAGGTCCGCCGCAAACGCAGCCCCGCTCCGCAGGCCCATGTCGGCCGCCGCCTGCGCGATGTGCGAGGCGATTTCGCCGCGGTTGGCGCTGGAGGATGTAGTGGATTACGGGGCCGCATTCTGAGGCACCGAATCCGGCAAACCGGCCGCCGCGGTTCTCAAGCCGACGCAGGCCGAAGCGTGTGCGGCTGCAGTGCCATGATCATGCGCAGCATTCCTCCACCAGCCGCATCGTTGCCATGAAGTCATTCGCCGTT
>JAYSYB010000317.1:0-5083 GCA_043716775.1 Rubrivivax sp. | reverse complement strand
ACTTTCCAGGCGCACGTTGCGCATGCCTTCGCAACGCGCCAGGCCGCGGGCCACCTGTTCCAGCGCCTCTTCGCAGTCACCCAGTTGCAGCAGTTCGTGCGACAGGTTGCAGTGCAGCGCAGCGTCAAAGCCGTGGCCGCGCGCAGGGCCGGCGCCGCGCAGTGCTTCAAACATGTAGGCGAAGGCTTCTTCGCTGCGGCCCTGGCTGGAATAGCAGCCGGCGATGGCGTTGAGCAAGACGCCGCGCTGTTCGTGTTTGAGCAGTTGCAGGCCTTCGTCGCGCAGCGTCAGCAGCAGGTCCAGCGCCTGCTGCGACTGGCCGCCGCGCCACAGCGCGCGGCCCTGGCCGGTGGCGGCCAGGATCTGGCCGGCACGGTCGCCGCTGTTCTCAAAACAGCGCTGGGCCTGGGCCAGCTCTAGGCCGGCTTCAGCAGGCGCGGAAAAGTACAGCTGGTGAAAGCCGCGGACAAGCCGCGCCCAGGCTTGGGCTTGCGCACTGCGGGCGGCCACGGCGCGAGCCAAGGCCCGGTCTGCCAGGGCGATGGACTCTGCCGCGTCCAGGTGCAGCAGCCGCCACGCACGGCGCGCCATGCGCAGCGCCGCGCTGGCGCTGGGCGGTGGACGCGTGCTCAGCATGGGCTGCCATCACTCGCTGGCCACCGAGCCGCCGCAGTGCTGACAGAAGCGCGCGCCCACCAGCAGCGGCGTGCCGCAGCCGGCGCAAAAGCGTGCAGGCCGCCTTTGCAGGTTGCCAGGCTCGGCCACACGGCGTTGGCGGACCCGGGCGCGCGCTTCCTGCAGGCTCGGTGAAGTTTCGCTGGCGGAAAGCGCCGCATTGCGCACGAAACCCTGCACCAGGGCCGTCCAGCCCGCGGTGGCCTTGCTGTCCTGCACCAACGCCACCAGCGTGCGGCTGCCGATGCCATGCGACCCTGCAGCGTAGAACACCGAACGCGCCAGCACCACCCAGGCCTTGACGGTGAGCTCTTCGATTCCCAGCGGCCTGCCGCCCTGGGCACGCGACGGCACGGCAGCGGCAGCGGCAGCGGCAGCATCCGAGGCACGCACGAAAGTGCCCTTCAAGTCGAGCCAGGTGATGGCCGAGTCCACCTCGACGCGGCTCCACAGCAGGTGGCCGATTCGCATGGCATAACCCCCGGTCAGCACGCACACCGCGCCCAGGCTGAACGGCAGCCAGGACGCGGTGGAATCCTGCAGATGCGCTCGCGCGGCCCAAGCCAGCAGCAGGCCGCCGGTCACCGTCACCGCCAGGCCCAGAGCGTTCAGCAACCACACCCACCGGGTCTGCACCGAAGGCGCCACGGGGGAGCGAGAAGCACCGGTATCCGCGGAGGTCAACGGTTGCGATTCTTCAAGCACGCAGGCAGCGACCGGGCCTTCGTCGGCACTGGTGTCGACGACGGGCGGCTGGCGGCTGTAGCGGCGGCTGGGGATGCCTTCGGCCCAGCGGCGGTGCAGTTCACGGTCGATCTCGTTGAAGAGCGCAGCCGGATCGGCGTCGAAGCTGACCGTGAGCTCTTCCGGCACCAGCCGCGCGGGCCGCGGCGCGATGATGTGGCGGCGCGCGGCAAGCAGAGCCATCAGCTCAAACAGCATCGACAGGCCCAGCAGCGCAGTTGCAGCCGCCGGCATTGCCAGCCGCGGCCAGGTGCCCGCACCTGGCAGATCGGCGGCAAACCAGGCCAGCGGCGCGGCGACGGCGCAGCTCAGCAGCACCAGCGCGGCCACGGCCCAGGGCGCCAGCGCGGGCTGCAGCGGTTGAAGCACGTGGCGCGCAGCGACGCTGGCCAGCAGCAGCAGCACCACGCCCGACACCAGCGCCAGCGCCACCGGCTTGGCCAGCACCGTGCACACCACCGCCGCCACACCCAGCAACAGCGCCACGCAGATCAACAGCAGCAAGTGCGCCAGGCGGACGCGCATGCAGGCATGCAGCGTGCTGGGCGCGGTGGCCAAGTCGTTGCCCAGGCGGCGCAGCAGCCGCGCATACGGTGAGCCCGGCACGGCCGCAGTGGCCACGCCCCGGGTCAGTGCCTGCATCAACCACGGCGCGCCAGGGCTGGCGCCGGTGGCTTCGTGCGGCACTTCGGACATCAACGACGCCGGTTGCCCCGGCACCATCTTCAGCGCGCTCTGGCGCCGTGCCTGCCACAGGTTGAGCGCGCCCAAAGCCGCCATCAACAGGGCCGCCAGCACATGCGGCACCGCGCTGGCAGATTCTGGCAAGTCTTCCAGCACAACGACCGGGCGATTGGCGCTGTCGTCGCTGACGAAAGCGATGATCAGCGACAGCAGCAGCGCCAGGGCCATCAGCGCATAACCCCGCAGTGTGAGGAACCGGTTCTCAACCGTGTACGGCGTCGGAAATTCGAGCGACGTTCCATCCACGTTCCACCGGTAAACCATGCACGCTCCGCGTCCTGCTTGCTACTCAAGCTGCTGGATTTTGCATGATGGCGCTGCGCGATGCCGGCCACCTGCAGATGGTGGCCGCCGTTGCCAGCCCTTTGCGCGGCACCTTGCCCGCCGACGGCTCGGCTGGTGTCAGCGCGCCGGGCACTGCTGACGCGCTGCCGGTTTCGGGTTGGCGGCGAGCAGCGAAATCAACGCCAACCCGCGCGGCGGGAAAAACTACCCTCATGGCGTCTGGTCGCTGCCGTCAAGCCGATGCGCTGACGCTGCTTCGAACTAGCGAGCCAGGCAGGCGCTGCTACATGCTGCGCCGGTACTGTCCACCCACCTCAAAGAGGGCGTTCGTGATCTGGCCCAGACTGCAGCAGCGCACGGCGTCCATCAGCACTTCAAACACGTTGCCGTTGTCGATGACGGTCTGCTGCAGGCGCTGCAGTTGAGCCGGTGCCTCGGCGGCGTGGCGACTTTGAAAGTCGGCCAGGCGTTGCAGCTGGCTCTGCTTTTCTTCGTCGGTGCTGCGCGCCAATTCGATGGTCTCCGACACCGGGTCGCCATGCGGATTGCGGAAGGTGTTGACGCCGATGATCGGATATTCGCCCGTGTGCTTGAGCATCTCGTAGTGCATGCTCTCTTCCTGGATCTTGCCGCGCTGGTAGCCGGTTTCCATGGCACCCAGCACACCGCCGCGTTCTGCGATCTTTTCAAATTCATCCAGCACGGCTTCTTCCACCAGTTCAGTCAACTCGTCGATGACGAAAGCGCCCTGGTTGGGGTTCTCGTTCTTGGCCAGGCCCCATTCGCGGTTGATGATCATCTGGATCGCCATTGCGCGGCGCACGCTGTCCTCAGTCGGCGTGGTGATGGCTTCGTCGAAGGCATTCGTGTGCAGCGAATTGCAGTTGTCGTACACCGCAATCAGCGCCTGCAGCGTGGTGCGAATGTCGTTGAACTGGATCTCTTGCGCGTGCAGGCTGCGGCCGCTGGTCTGCACGTGGTATTTCAATTTCTGAGAACGCTCGTTGGCACCATAACGGTCACGCAGGGCCGTGGCCCAGATGCGACGCGCCACACGGCCCAGCACGGTGTATTCCGGGTCCATACCATTGCTGAAGAAGAAGCTCAGGTTGGGCGCGAAGTCGTCGATGTGCATGCCGCGCGCCAGGTACGCTTCAACAAAGGTGAAGCCGTTGCTGAGCGTGAAGGCCAGTTGGCTGATCGGGTTGGCGCCGGCTTCGGCGATGTGATAACCGCTGATGCTGACGCTGTAGAAATTGCGCACGTCATGGTGCACGAACCATTGTGCGATGTCGCCCATCACCTTCAGTGAAAACTCGGTGCTGAAGATGCAGGTGTTCTGGCCCTGGTCTTCTTTCAGGATGTCGGCCTGCACGGTGCCGCGCACGTTGGCCAGCGTCCACGCGCGCACCTTGGCGGCTTCGTCGTCGGTAGGTTCCCGCTTGTTATCGGCGCGGAACTTGTCGATGTTCTGGTCGATGGCGGTGTTCATGAACATCGCCAGGATCGTCGGCGCGGGGCCGTTGATGGTCATGCTCACGCTGGTGCTGGGGTTCGTCAGCTCAAACCCCGAGTACAGCACCTTCAGGTCGTCCAGCGTCGCGATGCTGACGCCCGAATTGCCGACCTTGCCGTAGATGTCGGGCCGCAGGTCGGGGTCGTTGCCGTACAGCGTGACGCTGTCGAAGGCCGTGCTCAGGCGCTTGGCCGGCAGGCCTTCGCTGACCATCTTGAAGCGTCTGTTTGTCCTGAAGGCATCCCCTTCGCCGGCAAACATGCGCGTCGGGTCTTCGCCTTCGCGCTTGAATGCGAAGGTGCCGGCGGTGTACGGAAAGCTGCCGGGCACGTTGTCCAGCATCAGCCACTTCAGCAGTTCGCCATGGCATTCGTAGGTTGGCAGCGACACCTTGCGGATCTTGCTGCCCGACAGTGTGGTGTGGGTCAGCTGGGTGCGGATTTCGCGGTCGCGGATCTTCACCACGTATTCGTCGCCGGCGTAGGCCTTTTGCATGTCGGGCCACATCGCCAGCAGCTTCTTCGCTTGCGGGTCCAGCAAGGCTTCGCGTTGTGCGGCGATGTCCATCACCGCTTCCACCGCGCGGTGGCGTTCGGGCTTGTCGGTCTGCAGCATGCGGGCTGTGGCCCGGAGCTGCTGGACCTCGCGCGCGACTGCACTTTGCCGGCGCGCGTTGCGCTTGTAGCCCCGCACCGTGTCGGCGATGTCGGCCAAGTAACGCACCCGCGCGCCGGGCACGATGGGCACCTGGTGCGTGCTGTGGCGCGTGTTCACGGCCGGCAGCCGGCCCTGCGTCACCGGCAGCCCCAATGCGGCCAGACGCGGCAGCAGCGCCTGGTACAGCGCCGTGGCGCCGTCGTCATTGAAGCGGCTGGCCATGGTGCCGAACACCGGCATCTGGTCGGCCGGCGTGCCCCAGGCTTCCTTGTTGCGTTGCACCTGCTTGGCCACGTCACGCAGCGCGTCCAGCGAACCCTTGCGGTCAAACTTGTTGATTGCGACAAACTCGGCAAAGTCCAACATGTCGATTTTTTCGAGCTGGCTGGCGGCGCCAAACTCCGGCGTCATTACATACATCGGCACGTCGACCAGCGGCACGATGGCCGCGTCGCCCTGGCC
>JAYSYB010000316.1:0-5092 GCA_043716775.1 Rubrivivax sp. | reverse complement strand
TTCGGCCTGTGGAGCGGACTGGGCTACTACAGCCGCGCGCGCAACCTGAACCGCTGCGCACTGGCGGTGGTGGCAGACCACGGCGGCGAATTCCCGCGCAGCAGCGCGGCGCTGGCGCAGCTGCCTGGCATCGGCCGGTCCACGGCCGCGGCCATTGCGGCTTTCTGTTTTGGCGAACGCGTAGCCATCCTGGACGGCAACGTCAAGCGCGTGCTGGGCCGCACGCTGGGCTTTGAAGAAGACCTGGCCACAACGCCGGCCGTGGCGCGGCTGTGGTCGCTGGCTGACGGGCTGCTGCCGCCGCGCGATGTCGATATCTACACCCAGGGCTTGATGGATCTGGGCGCCCTGCTCTGCACCACTCGGCGTCCGGCTTGCGACCGCTGCCCCGTAGCGGCGGCGTGCTTGGCCCGGGCCAGCGGTGAACCCGAACGCTTCCCCGTCAAGTCGCGCCGCCTGAAACGCAGCCGGCGCGAAAACGCATTGCTGTGGCTGCAGCAGGGCGAGCGTGTGTATTTGGTCAAGCGCCCCGCCACTGGCGTGTGGGCGGGGTTGTGGAGCCTGCCTGAATACGCGTCCACGCTGGCGCTGATGGAGGGCACCGCAGGCTGGCCCGGCCACGGCGCCTGGCAGCCTGACGTTCAACATGCACTCACACACTTCGACTGGTTGCTGCACCCTTTGCAGTGGCGGTTGCCCCTGCGTTCGAAGGCCAGCGCAACGCTGCCGGAAGGCCGCTGGTTCAGCGTCGATGAAGCCTTGGCGCTGGGCCTGCCGGCGCCCGTGCGCCGGCTTCTGGAGCGCTAGCCGAAAACCACCTTCTTGTCGCGCAAGAAGCCGTCCACCAGGCTCAGGCGGATCATCGGGTCTTCAAGTTCCATCAGCTTTTGCTTGGCCGCTAACGGAATGGGCAGCAGTTCGCACCAGCGGTTGGCGACCCAGCCCGCGTCGTCCAGCCGGTAGGGCATGGCGAAGGGTTCGTGGTCGCGTTCCTGAAGCTTGCGGATGGCTTCCGCCAGTGCCTCCACGGTCTTCAGCATCGCCGGGCCGGGCATGCGCAGCGGGTCACCCGGGATCGGCACCGCCTTGGCCACCCACAGCCCGTTGTCCTGCTGCGCCGGTGGCGCGGTGATGCGAAAGCGCAAGCCCCCCGTGCAGCCCACGCGCAGGATGCTGGCCTGTTCTGCATCCACGTCATCGATGTGCGCCAGCACGCCCACGGTTTCCAGCGCGGCGGCCTTGGTGTTGCGGCCCACTTCACCGCCTTCGCGCAGGCTGATCACGCCAAAAGGCTGGCGCGAGCGCAGGCAGTCGGACACCAGGTCAAGGTAGCGCGCCTCAAACACCTTCAAGCTCAGCAAGGCACCCGGGAACAACACGGTTTGCAGAGGGAAGAGGGGCAGCGGGTCCGGCAGCGGTCCATGTTGCGACCGATCTTGCGGTCCGTCTTGCGACCCGTCTGGCGACCCGTCTTGCGGCCCATTCACGGGTTCATCCATTCCGGCCGTCTTCATTCGCGCGAATCCAGTTCGCGGTGCCGCACCAGTGTGGCGTAGCGGCTGTCAAAGCGCCGCGCCAGCCATTCCACCGCATAGACCGAGCGGTGCTGGCCGCCCGTGCAGCCAATGGCCACCGTCAGGTAGCTGCGCTGGTCGTCCTCAAAGGCCGGCACCCAGCGTTGCAGGAAAGCCTGAATCTGGCCCAGCATCTCGGTCGCTTCGGGTTGCGCTTCCAGGTAGGCGGCCACCGGCGCGTCGCGGCCGGTGAGCGGGCGCAGTTCGCGGATGTAGTAGGGGTTTGGCAGCACGCGCATGTCAAACACATAGTCGGCGTCCAGCGGCACGCCGTGCTTGAAGGCAAAGCTCTCAAAGACGAGCGTCAACGATGCAGCACGCGCCCCCACCAGCGACCGCACCCAGTTGCGCAGCAGTGCAGGGCGCAGCTGGCTGGTGTCAATGACGGTAGAGACTTCGCGCAGGTCTGACAGCAGCGCACGTTCAAGCTCGATCGCCTCCACCAGCGCGCGTGCGTTGTCGCCTTCAGACGGCGCCGTCAGCGGGTGCGGGCGCCGCGTTTCAGAGAATCGCCGCAGCAGCGCGTCGGTGTTGGCGTCCAGGAAGATCGGGTGCACGCGCAGGCCCTCGCTGCGCAGCTGGTCGATCAGCGGCACCAGGCCTGGCAGTGACGTGGCGGTGCGCACGTCCACCGCCACCGCCACGCTGCGGGTGAAGCGGTCGTGTTCCAGCCGGATGAAGTCGCGCAGCAGTTCCGGCGGCAGGTTGTCGACACAAAAATAACCCGCGTCTTCCAGGGCATGCAGAGCCACGGACTTGCCTGAACCCGAGATGCCGGTGATGAGGATCACCTCGTCGCGCTGCTGTCTTTCCAGCGGTGCAAAGTCGCTCACTTGGATTCCTTCAGTGTCCTGCCGATCTTGACAGCCGGCCCCAGCAAAGCCTGCGCGTGGGCCATGCCCGAGAGTTTTTCGCCGCCCAGCATGCGGGCGATTTCAGCCACGCGGGTTACCCCTTCCACCGGCTGGATGTCCGACAGCGTCTGCTTGCCCTTGAGCGCCTTGCTGACCACAAAGTGGCCGTCGGCGCAGGCGGCCACTTGGGCCAGGTGTGTGACGGCCAGCACCTGTGCGCTGCGGCCCAGCTGCTTCATCAGCCGGCCCACGCTGTCGGCCACCGTGCCACCGACGCCGGCGTCGATCTCGTCGAAGATCAGCGTGGGCGTGGCGGCGTCTTGGCCAGCCGCCGTGCTGCCTGTTGAACCCCCTTGTGCGGTGGTCACCGCAATGGCCAGCGCCAGCCGCGACAGTTCACCGCCTGATGCCACCTTGGACAGTGGCCGCGGCGTGCTGCCGGCATGGCCGGCGACGCGGAATTCGACGGTGTCCAGGCCATGCGATTGCGGCTCTTCACTGTCCAGCACGGCCACTTCAAAGCGCCCGCCCGACATGCCCAGCTGCTGCATGACCTGCGTCACCGCAGCCCCCAGTTTCGGCGCGGCCTGCTTGCGCAAACGTGACACGCGTCGGGCCTCAAAGCGCCACACACGTTCCGCGTTAGCGGCTTCGCGCTCCAGGCCGTCCAGGTCGGCTGCGGCGTCCAGCGTTTTCAACTCAGCCTGCCAGCCTGCCAGCAAGGCCGGCAGCTCAGCCGGGCTGCGGCGGTAACGGCGGGCCAGCTGCACCCAGCTGCCGATGCGTGAATCCAACTCCGCCAAGCGCAGCGGATCGGGGTCGCGGTGACTCAGGTAGTGGGTGAGGGTGTGTGCCGCGTCTTCGATCTGCGCCTGCGCGGCGCGCAACTGCTCGGCGACGGCGCCCAGGTCGGCATCAAAGCGCTGCACGTCGTTGAGCGCGGCGATGGCGCGTGATGTCAGCACGTCGGCGCTGTCGTCGATGTCGGAAATGGCGGCCAGCGCGGCGCGCGCGCCGTCCAGCAACGCCTGGCCATGCGCCAGGCGCTGGTGTTCGGCGTTGAGCTGCTCCCATTCGCCTTCGGCCGGTTGCAGCTTGTCCAATTCACCAATCTGCCAGGCCAGCCGTTCGCGTTCACGCTCCAGCGTGTCGCGCTGTGCGCGCGCCTGTTCCAGCCGCGTGAGCGCAGCGCGCCAGCCCTGCCAGGTGGCGGGCAGCGCGCTGGTGTCGGCGCCGGCCTGCGCATCCAGCAATGCGCGCACGGCGGCTGGCCGCGTCAAGCTTTGCCAGGCGTGCTGGCCGTGGATGTCCACCAGGTGCTCTGCCGCTTCGCGCAGCTGCGCCACGGTGGCCGGGCTGCCGTTGATCCACGCCCTGCTCTTGCCTTGCGCATCGACACTGCGGCGCAGCAGCAGCGTGTCGGCGCTGTCGAACCCAGCTTCTTCCAGCCACGGCGTCAGTGACGCCGGTGTGTCGAATTCCGCGCTGACTTCGGCCCGCGCAGCACCTTCGCGCACCAGCGCGGCTTCGGCGCGGCTGCCAAGAGCCAACTGCAGCGCGTCGATCAGGATCGACTTGCCGGCGCCCGTCTCGCCCGTCAGCACCGTGAAGCCCGCGCCGGGTTCTATTTCAAGTGCGGCGACGATGACCACGTCGCGCAGGGACAAACGCCGCAGCATGTCTAGACCACGCCCTCGTACCAGCGCAGCTTGCGCCGCAGCGTGGCGTAGTAGCTCCAGCCGCGCGGGTGCAGAAAGCGCACCTTGAAGGCCGAGCGCCGCACGCGCACCTGGTCGCCAATCATCAGGCTGGCCAGGTTGTGCATGTCGAAGTTGGCCGACACGTCCTTGCCCGAAACGATGCCGATGCGCACCTCGCCAGAATCGGGCAGCACGATGGGGCGGTTGGACAGCGTGTGCGACGCGATAGGCACCATCACCCAGCCGCCAATGGCCGGGTGCAGGATCGGCCCACCGGCCGACAGCGCATAGGCCGTGGAACCGGTGGGCGTGGCCACGATCAGGCCGTCAGCGCGCAGGTTGGCGACAAAGTCGCCATCGACATCGACGCGCAACTCCACCATGCTGGCCGTGGCACCACGGCTCACCACCACGTCGTTCAAGGACAGGCCTTCGAAGATCTTGTCGCCGTCGCGCCAGACATCGCCTTCCAGCATGCTGCGCGATTCTTCTTCATAGTCGCCCGCCACCATCGGCGCCAGCGCGTCCTTGTACTGCTGGATGGCGATGTCGGTAATGAAGCCCAGGCGGCCCTGGTTGATGCCCACCAGCGGCATCTCCCAGCGCGCCAGCTCCCGCGCGATGCCCAGCATGGTGCCGTCGCCGCCCACCACCACAGCGATGTCGCAGCGCTGGCCCATGTCCTGCGGGTCGATGGCTTCGAAATCGGTGACGCCGGTGTTCAGCGCCGTGTCGCGTTCGAAGGACACCTCCAGGCCCTGGTCCATCAGGAAGTGCGCGATCTCTTCCAGCACCGCGCGAATGCCGCGCGCCTGGAACTTGCCAACGATCACCGCATGTCTGAAGCCTGCACCCATGAAAATGATTACACCATAGCGGTCCGAATCGAGACTGCGCGGGCTGGCCGGTTCCGGGCCGCTCCCTACAATTAGCCACCATGCTCGATGACCGTGCCCGCACGCTG
>JAYSYB010000315.1:0-1589 GCA_043716775.1 Rubrivivax sp. | reverse complement strand
GCTAGCCGCTCTGCGGGAATCAGTCAGGATTGGAATCTTGCGGCCTAACGTTTGACATGAGGGGCGGCCAAGAGCGATAGCTCTTGGACGTCCCCCTCGATGGAAGGGTTAGGCATCGCGTGTGTAAGCGTCTGGCCGCGGCATCTTGAGATGAACCAACCGGCGCGCGAGCATCGCGTGCATGACGAACGTGATGACTTCGGGGTGGTCGAAGGCGACTGCAATTGCCGCACGATGGTTGAGTGTCATCGTGCTGGTCGCCTTCATCACCGTCCACGCTGCAGTCGTCTCGGTGCGTCGCCGTGCGGCAACCCACTCGACCCGCCCTGCCTCAGTCAGCGGGCTGCCAGCGGTGGGGCAGCAACTCTTCGATGCGACTGTTCAACTGCATGGGCAGCCGCGTCAGCACGTCCTTCAGGTACGCCCACGGGTCGTGCCCCTTGAGTTTGGCCGACTGCAGCAAGCTCATCACCACCGCCGCCCGCTCACCCGCCAGCTCACTGCCCATGAACATCCAGTTGCGCCGCCCCAGCGCCCAAGGCCGCATCTGGTTCTCGCAGTGGTTGTTGTCCAGCGGCACCTCACCGTCGAGCAGGAAGCGCCCCAACCCCGTCCAGTGGTTAAGGCTGTAGTCGATGGCCTTCGCGATGGCGCTGCCGTCGGGCACACGCGTGCGCTCGAGCTGCAGCCACACATGCAAGGCCTCCCACAAGGGCTTGGAATGCTCCTGGCGCATGCGCAGCCGTTCCTGGCTCGCCAGCTCCCGGGCGTCGGCCTCGATGCGGTACAGCCAGGCGATGCGCTGGATCGCCTGGGCGGCCACCGGGCTCGCGTTGGCCTTGAAGAGTTCGTCGAACTTCCTCCTCGCGTGAGCGAAGCAATAGGCGGTGCTGCGCCCGTCGAGCGAGAGCGCGCCGTCATAGCCGCTGTACGCGTCAACCATGAGCGTGCCCGACCAGCCCTTGAGGAAAGCCGCCGGGTACTTCGCGCCGCGCCCGGGGCAGAAGTCGAACACCACCCCCGGCTCGAGATCGTAGACGCCGCGCGCATAAGCCCACATGTAGCCCTTCTTGGTCTTGCCCGCACCGGGGTCGAGCATCGGGATCGGCGTCTCGTCGGCGTGAAGCACCCGCGCGGCGAGCACGAAGGCCCGGTGCGCCTCGTACAGCGGCATCAATTGCGCCCCGGTCTGCCCGCCCCAAGCCGCCAGCGTCGAGCGCGGCGTGTGCACGCCCGAGCGGGCGTTGATCTGCTCCTGCCGGTAGTAGGGCAGATGATCGACGAAGCGGCTGACCACGGTATGCGCCTGCAAGCTTGGCGTTGGCAGCGCGTTGTCGAAGACCTGCGGTGCAGCCGGCTCCTGCACCAGCAACTGGCAGCACTTGCAGGCCCACTTGCCACGAATCTGCCGTTGCACGAAGAACTGCGCGGGCACGATGTCCAGCCGCTCGCTGATGTCCTCACCCACGCGCACCATCGGTTTGCCGCACTCGGGCGTCGGGCAGCGGGTGTCTTGCGGCTCTATGCGCTGGTCCACGCGCGCCAGGTGTGGCGGCAGTGCCTCGCGCTTGGGTTGGCGGCGCTGCTTG
>JAYSYB010000314.1:0-15398 GCA_043716775.1 Rubrivivax sp. | reverse complement strand
ACGACGAGGACATGAACCTCATCTTTGCCGCGCTGCCGGCGTCACGTCCGGTGGCTGCGCCGGCAGCCGCCGGACGGAACGCATGACATATCCCGCCTAACGCATCACATGCACGACTTCTACGCCCATTCACGACCTGTGCCGCTGGACCAGGCCGACGGCCTGCGCCGCATGTTTGCCGGCCGGCAGCGCCGAGTGCTGCCGCTGGTGGCCAACCCCTACGTGCCCTTCAGCGGCCTTGTGCTGGACCGCTTGTCTGCCGTGCTGTCCAGCGGGCTGTCCAGCCTGCCGCCTGTTCCTGGCTGGCAGGTGCTGGTGGTGGACGCGTCCAGCGCGTCGCCCCCGCCGCATGAGCTGGCGGCGCTGGATCTGTCGGCGGGCATCGAAGTCGTGTCACCGCGCGTGGCCTACCTTCCGGCCGGCGGTTTGCCGATGGCCTATGTGGACACGCGTGGCAGCGCGGGCGGCTTCATCGACGCCGTGCAGCGCGCGGCGCCGCAGGCCGAACTGATCCTGCTGCACGCCGACGCGCCCGACCTGGCGCGCATCTTCAAGCGCCGCGCGGCGCGGCCGCTGCTGATCGGGTCCGACCACCCCGACAGCATCAAGCACGCCTACGCCGGAGCCAAGTTGCTGGCCCAGCGCTGCACGCTGCTGAGCTTTGACTTGCTGCTGGCCGCCGCACCGCAGTCGCCACGCTCGGTGTCCATTGCCCAGAGCCTGGCCGGCTGCATCGAAACCTTCCTGGGCGGGGTGCTGTGCCACACCGCGCTGATCGACCCCGCAGGGGACCCCGCAGCGCCACCTGACACGACGCTCGCCGCCCTGTTGGCGGCGCAACTGGCACTGGATGAGTTGGCCGACGCGGCAGCGGCATACCCATTCCCGAGCGCCACCCGCAGCACACCCGCCACCGCCCGACCCGCTTTCAGATAGAGGCCAAGCACACATGTACACCGCCAAGGGACAACTCGACTCCGGCGTGCTGCTCAAGCAGTACCAGCCCCTGGTGCGCCGCCTCGCGCACCAGATGATCGCCAAGCTGCCCGCCAACGTGGAGCTCGACGACCTGATCCAGGTCGGCATGATCGGCTTGAGCGACGCGCTGTCTCGATTCGACCCCGGGCAGGGCGTGCAGTTCGAGACCTTCGCCACGCAGCGCATCCGCGGCGCCATGCTGGACGAACTGCGCGGCAACGACTGGATGAGCCGTGGTGACCGCCGCCACCAGCGCAGCATCGAAGCCGCCGTGCACAAGCTGGAACAGCGCTTTGGCCGCGCCCCGCACGAAAGCGAAATCGCGCGCGAAATGGGCCTGAGCCTGGAGGACTACCAGACGCTGCTGGGCAAGGTGCGTGGCACCCAACTCATCTATTTGGAAGACATGAGTGGCGACGACGGCGGCGACGACTACCTGGACCGCCACGTCATCGACAACAGCGCGAACCCGATTGCGCGGCTGCAGGACCAGCGCATGCGCGAAGCGCTGGTGGAAGCCATCAAGCACCTGCCGGAGCGCGAGCAGTACGTGATGAGCATGTACTACGAACACGACATGAATCTGAAAGAAATCGCCGCCGTGCTGGGCGTGACCGAAAGCCGCGTCTGCCAACTGCACAGCCAGAGCATCGCGCGGCTGCGCACGAAGCTGCGCGCATGGTAGCGGCAAGTTCCGTGGCGGCAGGCTCGGACCGCGCAGTGCACGAAACGATCGTGCCGTAAAAACCAGGAATTTCACTCCCATGTTCGCTGCCTTCAGGCGCACCCCCGCTGCACCGGCAGAAGCCGTGGACCGCGCGCCCGCCGTCGATGTGGACCGCCTGGTCACCGTCTTCAGCCAGCGCGCTTCAGACCTGGGCCGCGAAGCCGCCGAAGTGCGTGGCGTGCTGGACGACACACACCGCATCGCCTCTGCCCAGACCGTGGCGGTGCACGCGCTGGCGCAAGGCCTGCACGAAGTGGTGCGCTCACAGGGAGAAATAGCCGATGAAGTCGGCATGGGGCTGAAAGCGGTGGCCCAGGTGGGCGACGCGGTGCAGGGCGTGGCTGCCGAAGTCAGCGCCATCGTGGGCACCTTGCAGGAAGTCGCAGGCGCTGCACAGCAGATCACGCAGATCGCACTGCAGACCCGCTTGGTGGCCTTCAACGCATCGGTCGAAGCCAAACGTGCGGGCGTTGCCGGGCGCGGCTTTGCCGTGGTGGCCGACGCGGTCAAGGACCTGGCCGCCCAGGTGGAGAGTTCATCCAAGGCGATCATGGGCACGGTGGCCCAGCTCGGCGGCCGCATCGACACGCTGGCGCGAGAGATCAGCCGCGAAGGCACGCCCGACAAGCAGGGCGCGG
Source organism: Rubrivivax sp. (assembly GCA_043716775.1). GTDB lineage: Bacteria > Pseudomonadota > Gammaproteobacteria > Burkholderiales > Burkholderiaceae_C > Rubrivivax. The sequence goes on along the minus strand of JAYSYB010000314.1, from coordinate 13,055 downwards.
TCTACCGGGCTCTGGGCTTGGTGGTTGAAGGCGTGCAGCGCATTGCACAGGCCAGCGCACGCAGCCGCGACGTGTGCGGTGGCCTGGACGGCCAGATGAGTGGCATTGAAACCGAGATGCGCCACACCACGACCGCGATGGACGCGGCACTGCAGCGCACCGACGGCTTCCTGCGCATTTCAGAACAGATGATCGAAGCGGTGGCCGAGTGCGGTTTCGAGACTGACGACACGCCCTGCATCCGCGCTGCCCAACAGGCCGCAGGCCAGATCGCCAAGCTGCTGGAAGACGCGGTGCGCACCGGTGCCATCACCGTGCAAGACCTCTTCGACGAAAGCTACCAGGCCGTGGCCGGCAGCAACCCGGCGCAAGTCACCACGCGTTTTGTCGCCTTGGCCGAACGCCTGTTTCCGCAAGTGCAGGAACGGGTGCTCGGCCTGTCCGACAAGGTGGTGTACTGCATCGCGGTGGACCGCAACGGCTATGTCGCTTGCCACAACCAGCAGTACAACCAGCGTCAGCGCAGCGGCGACGTGGTCTGGAACACGGCGCACTGCCGCAACCGTCGCATCTTCAACGACCGCACCGGCCTGGCGTCGGGCCGCAACCAGCGCCCCTTCCTGCTGCAAACCTACCGCCGCGACATGGGCGGCGGCCACTTTGTGGTGATGAAGGAAGTGGCGGCACCCATCGCCGTTGGCGGGCGGCACTGGGGCGGGCTGAGGCTGGCCTTCAAGTTCTGAGCGCGGCGGTGCCGGCCATAAAAAAAGACCGGCGCTGACCGGTCGTCTTTATTGAAGCGCGCGATTCAGTCCACGCAGCCGGTTCAAGCCAGCAGGCCACCGCCCGCCGGGCTGTGGCGCTCACTGCCGCCGTCTGCCGAATACAGCGCGCCGGGCGCCAGGCGCGGGATCAACACGTCCATGGCGCGGTCCAGCGACGCCGTGGCGCGGGCCAACGCTTCACGTTGTGCGGCCACCTGGCCGCTGGCCAGAGCCAGGCGCTGGCGCAAGGGCGCTGGCACAGCGCCGCTGCGTGCCGCGCGCCCGAAGGGGGCCACCGCAGCAGCCAGCGCCAGGTGCAGACTGGACGCTGCCTGGTCCACCGCGACCACGTCGTGCTGGTTCAGCGCCAGGCCCAACGCCTGAAGTTGGGCCTCCACGGCCTGAAGGGGTGGCTCCAGCGCGGCCGCCAATGGCACGGCCGTCAGTGGCTGCGGGGAGTGGATCATGCGGATTGATTGGGAAGTGCAAGGTCAACGAAAGGTCAACGAAAGATCAACGAAAGTTCAACGCAAGCTCAACTGGGCTTGCGGCCCAGCAGCTCTTGCGCGTTGTTGATCAGCTTGTCGGCGATCGCTTCGGGGTTGACGGTGAACTTGCCGTCCCGGATGGCTTGCGCGATGCGCTCAACCTTCTTGGCATCAAAGGTCGCGTCGGCGGCGTGGCCTGACAGCAGCGAAGCCGCCGGCGACAGCGCAACCTGCGCGCTGGCTTCGGCCGTGGGCGGCATCGGCACACCCGCGCTCTTGCGCTCTATATTGGCCGCGGGCACCGGGGGTTTGGTATCGAGGGGACCGATCTTCATGATTGACTCCTGCCTTGGGCACAAGGGATGTGCTGGCCCATGGACATGAACGGTGTATCGGACAAAGACGGCGCCAACTTTAGCCCCGAGACTGAAACTTTCACCCAACCCCCGTGAATGCGGGGCTGCAGGCACACAGGACGTGGGTTTGCGGTCACAGGTTCAGCTCCACGCGCCGTTGACCCACAGGCAAACCCGTCACCACGCGGCCAGATTCCATGCGCACGCGCACCGGCTGGCCTTCCAGGCCCGCCGCCATCGCCTGGCCTTCGGCGCTGACCGCAAAGCCGCGCCCCTGGGCCACAAACTGCACCGTGTCGCCAGACGCAAACCACTGCCGCGCGCGCAAGTCTGAAGCGCGCAGCGCCTGGCCCGGCGCCACAGGCCGCGCCAGCACGCGGCCGTCCAGTGCTGACAACTCGGCTTGAGGCGCGCCCGGCGCTGCCGCCCAGTCCACCACGGCCAACGCCAGTTGGCCTTCCAGCCGCGCCCCGGCGGGCAGCGCGGCCTGGGCGACGACGGCCGGCGCCCAGACCTGCACCGTCGCCGGCAAGAAGACCTGCCAGGCCACCGGGCCTTGCACGCAGCGCAAGCCCACGCGACTTTTCCCCCCGGCACCCCAAGCGGCCACGCCGGCCGGCAAGAAGGGTTGCACCTGTGTGCAGGGCGCAAGTTTCAGCCGCGCGTCCAAACTTCCTAGCAGCGCCAGGATGCGGGCACCGCGCGGCGCGCCGGCCTGCGCCGCCTGGTGCAGCAGCGCGGTGGCCTGGGCCAGAACTTCGGGCGCCAAGCCGGGCTCGGTGGTCTGCGCCTGGGCCAGCGCAGCCGCCCCCAGCGCCATGGACAGCGCCATGGGCAGCGTGCGGACGGACAGACAGTTCAGTGCAGGACGGATGTTCACGAGCCGGACTGTAAGCAGCGGTGGCCCGCAGCAAGGCCCGAAGTGGGCCACTTTTGGGGCTTTTATCGAACTCACGTTTTTTCGTCCGCCGCCCAGAATTTCGGCCATGTCGGGTTGAGCCTGCCGCCCTCGCGGACGCCCACTCTGGCTGCAAGGAGCGCCCATGATTCCCAGCCTGACCAATTCGCTAGCCTTCCACAGCCAGGCCCTGGTGCTGCGCGCCGAACGCCAGCGCCTGATCGCCGGCAACATCGCCAACGCCGACACACCCGGCTTCAAGGCGCGCGACTTCGACTTTGCGGCCACGATGCGCCAGGCGCAGGGTGGCGCGGCCACCAACGACAGCCTCGGCGGAGGCATCGCCCGCGGTGTCATGGCCAGCGGTGGCAAGGCCGCCCCGGTGCTGCGTTACGTGCAGCCCACGCAGACCAACCTGGACAGCAACAGCGTGGACATGGACCGCGAACGCGGTGCCTTCATGGACAACGCGCTCAAGTACGACGCCACGTTACGTTTCATCAATGCCAGCGTGCGCACCACGCTGGACGCGATGAAGAGCCACAACCAGGGTTGAGGACTGAAGCATGAGCATGCTCAGAATTTTCGACGTCGCCAGCAGCGCCATCAGCGCGCAGAGCCAACGCCTGAATGTGGTGGCGTCCAACCTGTCCAACGCCGACACCGTGGCTGGCCCGGACGGTGCCGCCTACAAGGCGCGCCAGGTCATCTTCCAGACCGCGCTGGTCGGCCAGCCCGGCCCGCCGGGCTTTCGCCACGGCAGCAACGGCAGCGACGCCGGCGTCGGCGTGCGCGTCTCGACGATTGCCGAAGACAACACCCCCGGCCGCCGGGTGCACGACCCCAAGCATCCCAGCGCCGACACCGACGGCTACGTCACGTACAGCAACGTCAACCCGGTGGAAGAAATGGTCAACATGATTTCTGCGTCCCGGTCCTATCAGAACAGCGTCGAGGTGATGAACACCGCACGCACGCTGTTGCAGAAGACGTTGCAGATGGGCCAAGGCTGAGAACCATGACCCCTTCAGCCACATCCGCCGCCGCGATCAACCCCTACGCCGCGCTTGCGTCCGGCACGGCGAAGACGCAGACCGCCAACGAGGCCGGCAGCGCCGACCGCTTCTTGAAGCTCCTGGTCACGCAGATGCAGAACCAGGACCCGCTGAACCCGATGGACAACGCGCAGATCACGAGCCAGATGGCGCAGATCAACACTGTCAGTGGCATTGAAAAGCTCAACACCACGGTGGATGGCCTGAACGGCCAGTTTGTGCAGATGCAGACACTGACCGGCGCGTCGCTGGTCGGCCGCCACGTCACGCTGCAGGGCGACAAGATGGTCCTGGAAGGCGGCCAGGGTGTGGGCGGCTTCGACCTGTCTGCCACGGCAGACCGCGTGAAGGTCGAGATTCTGAGTCCTGCCGGCCGTGTCGTCGAGACGCTGGACTTGGGTGCGCAGAGCGCCGGCCGCCATGCCTTCAACTGGACGGCCACCACGGTGCCCGACGGTGCACCGTACCGCTTCCGCGTCATTGCCACCGCCGGCGCAGCCGTCGTGCCAAGCACGCCGCTGATGCGCGACCGTGTCAACGCCGTCAACACCGACGGCACGAGCCTGGTGCTCGAAACGCAGAACAACGGCCCTGTCGCTTACCGCGACGTCAAGGCCTTCAACTGAATCCCTCCATCACCCCACACCGGCAGGACACCCCATGAGCTTTCAGCAAGGCCTCTCAGGACTCAACGCGACAGCCAAAAATCTGCAGGTCATTGGCAACAACATTGCCAACGCCAACACCTTCGGCGCCAAGGTGGCGCGCGCCGAATTTGCCGACATGTATGCGTCGGCCGCTAGCGGCGCCAGCAGCAGCAGCATCGGCATTGGCACACAGCTGTCAGCGGTGGCTCAGCAGTTCACGCAGGGCAACATCAAAGCGACGGAGAACTCCATGGATCTGGCGATCAACGGCGCCGGCTTTTTCCAGGTCACCGACGGCACGAGCCCCATCACCTTCACGCGCAACGGCCAGTTCAAGGTCGACCGCGAAGGTTTCATCGTCAACAACACCCGGCAGAAGCTGGCGGGTTACCCTGCCGACGCACAAGGCCGGATCCAGCCCGGGCTGGCACTGCCGCTGCAGCTGCCCACGGGCAACGTGGCGCCTTCAGCCACCAGCACCATCGCGGTGGAGGTGAACCTTGACGCGCGAGCCGCCACCACGCTGCCGTCCGCCGGACCGCAGGTCGACTTCAATGACGCCGACACCTACAACAACGCCACCTCACTGACGGTGTTCGACGCCAAGGGCCAGGAAGTGGCGCTGACCTACTATTTCCAAAAGGCCGCTAACGACAGCTGGAACGTCTACGCCACGGCCAATGGCACCCCCATTAACGGCACCGCAGCGGCCCCGCTGCCGTTGACGACGATCGGCTTCGCGGCCGACGGCAGCAGCCCGATCACGCCAGCGGCACCGGTTGCCTTCGACGTACCCACCACTACCAACGCGGCGGGCGCGAGCACGGTGCCGATCGTGGGCGTGCTGTTCAACGTCAGCAACGCCACGCAGTTCGGCTCGGCCTTTGGCGTCACCGGCTTGATACAGAACGGTTCTGCCGCCGGGCGGCTGACATCGATTGGTATCGAAGCCAACGGCATCGTGATGGCAAGCTATTCCAACGGCCAGTCGCGCCCAGCGGGCCAGGTCGAATTGGCCAACTTTCGCAATCCGCAAGGCCTGCAGCCAATTGGCGACAACGGCTGGGCGCGCAGCTATGCATCGGGCGACCCGTTGACGGGCGTGCCGGGTGACGGCAACCTCGGCGTGCTGCAGTCGGCGGCACTGGAAGAAAGCAACATCGACCTCACTGGCGAACTCGTCAACATGATCATCTCGCAGCGCATCTACCAGGCAAATGCACAGACCATCAAGACCGGCGACCAGATCTTGCAGACGCTGGTCAATATTCGATAGCGAGCACGTCGCGCTGACTCATTTCACTGACACCGCATGGACCGCCTCATCTACCTTTCGATGTCTGGCGCCAAGGCCACGCTGCAGCGCCAGGACACGCTGGCCAACAACCTGGCCAATGCATCGACCAACGGCTTCCGCGCCGAGATGCAAGCCTTCCGCGCCGTGCCGGTGCTGGGGCAGGGCGCCAGCACGCGCGTCTATGCGCTGGAATCCACCATCGGCCACGACACGCGGTCCGGCCCCGTGCAAAGCACAGGCAGGACGCTGGACGTGGCGGTGCAGGGCAAGGCCTGGCTGGCGGTGCAGTCGCTAGACGGCACCGAGGCCTACACGCGGGCCGGCTCCTTGCAGGTCAGCGCTGAGGGCCAGCTGGTCACGCCCACCGGCCTGCCGGTGCTGGGTGACGGCGGGCCGATCACGGTGGGCGTGAATGCGAATGTGGAAATCGCGGGTGACGGCAGCATCACCGCCACCACTGGCAACGGCCGCCCGCAGCAGGTCGGCAAGCTCAAGCTGGTGACGTCCGAAGCGCCATTGAACCGCGGCACTGACGGCTTCTTCCGCGCCGCCGATGGCGACCTGCCGGCCGACCCCACCGCGCGCGTGCAGAGCGGCGCGCTCGAAGGCTCCAACGTCAGCCCGATCGAAACCATGGTGGCCATGATCGCGGCGGCGCGGCAGTTTGAACAGCAGATGAAGATGCTGCAGGGCGCCGAGCAGCGCGAGCAAGGCGCGGCCAAGCTGTTGGCGCCGCAGTAAGACCAAGGTGCCACTGCGCTGTGCGCCTGACGACAGAGAGAAGGCCGGCTTGCCGGCCTTTTTTCTGCCCCTCGCAAGGCTTCAGTCCCGGTGAAGATGGTCCATCAAATGAAGGGCTTCTCACCATGATCCGTTCCCTGTGGATCGCCAAGACCGGCATGGAAGGCCAGCAGACCAAGCTGGACGCCATCGCCAACAACCTGGCCAACGTCGGCACCAACGGCTTCAAGCGCGCCGGTGTCGTGTTTGAAGACCTGATGTACCAGAACCTGCGGGCTGCGGGCTCGGCCACGTCGGATCAAAGTCAGTTGCCCACGGGCCTGCAAGTGGGCCTGGGCGTGCGCGTGGCGGCCAGTTCGCGCAACTTCAGCCAGGGCAGCCTGCAGCAGACCACCAACAACCTGGACGTCGCCATCAAGGGCCAGGGCTTCTTCCAGATCCAGATGCCCGACGGCAGCACCGGCTACACGCGCGACGGCGCTTTTCAAGTCGATGCCAACGGCGCGCTGGTCAACAACGCCGGATACGCGGTGCAGCCCGGCATCACGGTGCCGGCCAATGCACTGTCGGTGAGCATCGCGGCCGACGGCACCGTCAACGCCACCGTCCCGGGCCAGGCGGCGCCGCAGGCACTCGGACAACTGCAGTTGGTGGCCTTCATCAACCCGGCCGGGCTGGAATCGCGCGGCGGCAACCTCTTTGGTGAAACTGCAGCGTCCGGCACACCCAACGCGGGCGCGCCCAACAGCGCCGGACTGGGTGGTTTGCAGCAAGGGTTTGTCGAAGGCAGCAACGTCAATGTCGTCGAAGAACTGGTGTCGATGATCGCGACCCAGCGCGCCTATGAACTGAACTCGAAGGCGATCCAGACCTCGGACCAGATGCTGCAAAAGCTGGGGCAGCTGTGAAGTGCAGCGGCTTCATGCGCTGGGCGTTGGCGACATTGCTGTCGTTGATGTTCAGTGGCTGCGGCTTGCTCAGCCCACGCGTCGATGTGGCCGACACCAAAGCCGTCGTGGCCGCCGCGCCGCCGGCTGCGCAGCCCGGCAACGGCTCGATCTTCCATGCCGCCAACTACCGCCCGCTCTTTGAAGACCACCGTGCGCGTCTGGTGGGCGACACGCTCACGGTGCAGATCGTCGAGAAAGTCAGCGCGACGCAGAAGTCCACCAGTTCGCTGGACAAGACCGGCACGCTGTCGGCCGGCATCACCGCGCTGCCCGGCGTGCGGCCGGCGGCCTTTGCACGCGCGACGGCCGACGGCACGTCCAGCAACAGCTTTGCCGGCAAGGGCACCACCGAGAACAGCAACGACTTCAACGGCACGATCACGGTCGTCGTGCGTGGCGTGCTGCCCAACGGGCACCTGCTGATCGCGGGCGAGAAACAGATTGGCGTCAACGAAAACGTCGATGTGCTGCGCTTTTCCGGCCAGGTCGATCCCCGCGCCATCCAGCCCGGCAATTCGATCCAGAGCGCAGCCATCGCCAACGTGCGGCTGGAACAGCGCGGTCGCGGCGCACAGGCCGAAGCGCAAGCCGTCGGCTGGCTGTCGCGCATCTTCCTCAACCTGATGCCGATCTAGGAATCTTGGGACCTCCGCATGAACATCACACCCGAAAAAATTGTGCGCTGGACTGTGGCGGTGGCCTTCCTGGCGGCCAGCAGCGCGCTGTGGTGGCCCGTGCCGACGCAGGCCGCCGTGCGCATCAAGGAAGTGGCCGCCGTGCAAGGCGTGCGCAGCAACCAGCTGCTGGGCTATGGCCTGGTGGTGGGGCTGGACGGCACGGGTGACCAGGCCACGCAGACGCCCTTCACCACGCAGAGTCTGAACGCGCTTCTGCAGCAGATGGGCGTGACGCTGCCGGCCGGTGTGACGATGCAGCCCAAGAACGTGGCAGCGGTGTTGGTGACAGCGCAGTTGCCGGCCTTTGCGCAGCCGGGGCAGAACATCGACGTCAACGTGTCGTCGCTGGGCAATTCGAAGAGCCTGCGCGGCGGCACGTTGATTGCCACGCCGCTCAAAGGTGCCGACGGCCAGATCTACGCCCTGGCGCAGGGCAACCTGATCGTCGGTGGCGCGGGCGCATCGGCGGGTGGCTCCAAGGTGCAGATCAACCACCTGGCGGCGGGCCGCATCCCCGACGGCGCCAGTGTCGAACGCAGCGTGGCCACGCCGCTGCTGGACGGCGAAACGCTGCAGTTGGGCGTCATCGCAAACGACTACGCCACGGCCACTGCCGTGGCCCAGGCCATCAACAGCGCCAAGGGCGCCGGCACGGCCGCCGCACTGGACGGCCGCAGCGTGCGCGTGCGCATGCCGCCCGCCGAGCAGCGCATGGCCTTTCTGGCCGACATCGAAAACCTGCCGCTCAAATTGGCCAAACCGGCCGCGCGGGTGGTGCTGAATGCACGCACGGGTTCCATCATCCTCAATGAAGCCGTCAGCCTGAGCGCCTGCGCCGTGGCCCACGGCAACCTGTCGGTGACGATCAGCAGCACGCCCGTCGTGAGCCAACCGAACCCGCTGGCGCAGGGGCAGACCGTGCAGGCAGAACGCAACGACATCGCCATTTCGCAGCAGGGCGGGGCGCTGATCACGCTGCCGGCTGGGGTGAGCCTGGCCGATGTGGTGAAGGCGCTGAACGCACTGGGTGCGACGCCGATGGACTTGCTGGCGATCCTGCAAGCGATGAAAAGCGCGGGCGCCTTGCATGCCGAGATTGAGGTGATCTGATGACGTCCATTCCTTCACTGCCGCAGAACGGCCTGGCCTACGACAGCAAGTCGTTGGGGGCGCTGCGCGCGCGCGCAGCGGGCGACCCCAAGGGCGCCGTCAAGGAAGCAGCCAAGCAGTTCGAGACGCTCTTCATGAACGAGCTGATGAAGAGCATGCGCAGCACGACGATGCAGACCGGCATGCTCGAAAACGCCGGCTCCGGCATGGGCACCGAAATGCTCGACACCCAGTTTGCCAGCCAGATGTCGGGCCGGCCCGGGGGTTTGTCGGACGCCATCATGAAACAGCTGGAACGCCAGATGGGGCTGAGCCCGGGGCCGATTCCGGTCACCGGCTCGGCCAACAACTTGGCCAATGGCTTGGCAAACAGCGCGGCCGCCGCGCTGTCGGCCGCGCCCCAGCCGACTCGCATTCCGCAGACCGGCGCGCTCGGGTTCGTGCAGCAGCACAGCGGCGCGGCGCAAGAGGCCGAAGCCGCCACCGGCATTCCGGCTGCCTTCATGGTGTCGCAAGCGGCGCTCGAAACGGGTTGGGGCCGCAAGGAGATTCGCCACGGCGATGGCCAGCCTTCCTACAACCTTTTCGGCATCAAGGCCGGTGGCAGCTGGAAGGGGCCGGTGGCGGAGGTCGCCACCACCGAATACGTGGGTGGCAAGGCGCAGAAGGTGATGGCCAAGTTTCGCGCTTATGGCAGCTACGCAGAGTCCTTCACCGACTACGCCCGGCTGAGGAAGGAAAGCCCTCGTTATCAGGCGGCAGTGGGCGGTGCAAAGGGCGACAGTGCGGGCCGCACCGTCGCGGGTGTCGGGCGCGCAACGGACAACGCCGCAGCCTTCGCCCAAGGCCTGCAAAAAGCCGGCTACGCCACCGACCCAGCCTACGCCGACAAGCTCACGCGCGTCATCAACACCACGCTGCGCCTGCAGCGTTTGGCATGAAGCCCCCACGCTCACCTCGCTGGCTGCCGAGCGCCAGAGTCGCCCAGCCTTCGGCCCGGCAGAGCCGGTTGTGCCCAAGGCCTTGGTGTTTTCCGCATCTGGCGGGGAAGGACTGATTCATGAGCGGCTCACCTCTCATGTCGTTGGGCATCAAAGCGCTGGCGGCCAACTACGCCGCCTTGCAGACCACGGGCCACAACATCGCCAATGCCAACGTCGCGGGTTACTCGCGCCAGCAGGCTGAACTGGCCACGTCGCAGGGGCAGTTCACTGGTGCGGGGTTCTTCGGCCATGGTGTGGATGTGGTGTCGGTGAGCCGATCGCACAACGAATTCCTTACCCGTGAAGCGGCCGGCGCGCGGTCGCTGTCGGCCATGGACGCGTCGCGCCTGGCGCAGCTGCGGCGCCTGGAGACGGTCTTCAAGCCCGGCGAGATGGGTCTGGGCAACGCCACCAGCGAATTCATGAACGCGTTGGTGGACCTGTCCAGCCGGCCCGCAGACAGTGCCACGCGCCAGGTGGCGCTGGCGCGCGCCGGTGACCTGGCATCGCGCTTTGCAGAAGCTGGCAGCGCGCTGGACGACGTGCAGACCGGCGTGCAGTCCGAATTGCGCACGGCGGTGGCCGAGGTCAACGGCCTGGCCAGGTCCATCGCCGAAGTCAACCAGCGCATCGCTGCGGTGCGCGGCCTGGGCCAACCGCCGAACGACCTGCTCGACGAACGTGAACGTCTGATATCGCGCCTGTCGGCCCACGTGCAGGTCACGCGCATGGAAGCGCAGGACGGCACGATGGCCGTCTACATTGGCGGCGGCCAGCGCTTGGTGCTGGGTACGGAGGCGGGGTCGTTGAAGGTGCTGCAGGACGACTCGGACCCTTCGCGCGCAGCCGTGGGCTTGGTTGAAGGGGGCGTGACTCGCAAGTTGAGTGCAGCCGCCCTCGGTGCGTCGGTCGGTGGGCTGCTGCGCTTTCAGAACGAAGACCTGGTGGCGGCGCGCACGCTCATCGGGCGTCTGGCGGCTTCAGTGGGCGGTGCTGTCAACGACCAGCAGATGAAGGGTGTGAGCCTGCAGCCGCCGCTGGGCCAGTCCGCGTCCGGCGCACTCTTCGGCATGGGCCCGTCGCAGGCGCAAGCGCACAGCGCCAATGTGCGCAGCGCCAGCGGCGCGCCTATGGGCACGGTGCAGCTCACGATCACCGACCCGGCTGCGCTGGAGGCCAGCGAATACGACTTGCAGGAAACCGTCGCCGGCTCGGGCAGCTGGAGGCTGACGCGCTTGAGCGACGGCCGGGCGACGCTCGTCAACAGCGGTGACGTGGTGGATGGCATGCGCATTGACTTCACGGCCGCGCCGCCGCAGGCCGGCGACCGCTTCCTGCTGCAGCCCGTCACCCGCGCGGCCAACGGCATGGCGCGGCTGCTGGACGACCCGCGCGACCTGGCCGCCGCGTCGCCGCTGCTGGCCACCACCACGCCGGGCAACACGGGCACCGCCACGGTGGCCAGCCTGCAGGTGACGGCCGCACCCCTGCCCACACCCGGCGCCACCGCACGCATCACCTTCACCAACAACACAGGTGACTACACCTGGGAGCTGTTCGACAGCAACAACGCGCTGCTGAACAGCGGCACGGCCACCTGGCAGGCCGGGCAGCCGGTGCCGACACCGCCGCAGGACATCAACGGCTTCTCGCTGCGGCTGAACGGTGTGCCGAAGAGCGGCGACATCGTCACCGTGGCGCCCACACCGGCATCAGCGCTGTCGTCCAACAACGGCAACGCGCTGGCGCTGGTGGCACTGCGTGACGCCACCATCAGCGGCGGCCGCACGGCCACCGACACCTGGGCTTCCGCCCTGGCCGACATCGGCGTGCGCGTGCAGGGCGGGCGGACCTCGGCCGACATCTCTGCAGCGGTGGCAGGGCAGACCGAGCAGGCGCGCAGTTCGCAGTCGGGCGTGAACCTCGATGAAGAAGCGGCGCGGCTGATCCAGTTCCAGCAGAGCTACCAGGCCGCAGCCAAGGTGCTGCAGGTGGCGCAGTCGCTCTTTGATACCCTGCTGCAGACCGCAGGCCGTTGATTCTTTCCAGCACCCCACCATGCGCATCACCACCGCCAACGCCTTTGAGTCTTCGGTATCCAACCTGCAGCGCCGCCAGCAGGCGTTGACGCAGGCACAAGAGCAGCTCACCAGCGGCAAGCGGGTGAACAAGGCCAGCGACGACCCGGCTGCTGCAGCCGCTGCGGAGCGCGCGCTGGCGACTGAGTCGCGAAGCAAAGCCCAACTGCGCGCACTGGACAGCAGCCGCCAGACGATGGAGCTGTCGGAGTCCGCGCTGAGGGATGCAGGCGAACTCATGCAGCAAGCGCGTGAACTGCTTGTCAGCGCCGGCAACGGCACCCACACCGATGCCGACCGCAGGTTCATCGGCGAAGCGCTGCGCGGGCTGCGCAACGACATGCTGACGGTGGCCAACCGCAGCGACGGCGCCGGCCGCTACATCTTTGGCGGCCAGGGCTCCAGTGGCGCCCCGCTGCTCGACCGCCCAGGGGGCGTAGCCTACAACGCGGCTTCAGGCCAGCTGATGGGCGCGGTGGGCGAAGCGTCGCCGCTGTCCATCGACGGCCAGGCCGCCTGGCTGCAAGCACCCGATGCCGCCAACCCAGGCAGCATGCTGTCGGTGTTTGATGTGCTGGACCGCGTGGCCGGCGAACTGTTGACACCCGGCCGCACGCCGGCGCAAATTTCAGCCACCATCAGCAGCGGCCTCGGGGACATCGACAGCACGGCCAACAACCTGTCGGTCTGGCGCGCGCGCACGGGTGAAGCGCTGAACCGCATCGACGGCATCGGCCAGCGCCTGAGTCAGACCAGGCTGGACGCACAACGTGAGCGTTCGGATGCCGAGGACCTGGACATGTTGCAAGCCATTTCCGACTTTCAAAACAAGCAGACCGGCTACGATGCCGCGCTGAAGGTTTATTCCACCGTGCAGCAGATGTCGCTGCTGCAGTACCTGCGCTGAGCATTCTTGTCCCTTCACCCCCTGGCCCGTACCGCGCAAACACCGCATGCAAGACAACCCCGTTTTCGGCCAGGTGGCCCTGGGCTACAGCCCGATGATCAACC
>JAYSYB010000313.1:0-5112 GCA_043716775.1 Rubrivivax sp. | reverse complement strand
TGCAGCATCTCGTAGTCGTCGCTGTTAACCGGCAGATTGGTGTGTACGTTGCCGTCACCGGCATGCATATGAAGCGCAGCCCAGACGCGGCCCTTCAGGACCCGTTTGTGAATCGTTGTGCATTCTTCAAGGATCGGCAAGAATTCGCTGCCACCGAAAATTGTTCGTAAAGGCGCCCGCAACTGGGTTTTCCAGCTGGCGCGCAGCGAGTGGTCTTGCAATTGCGGGAACAGCGTGTCCACATCTCTTAGCCAACCCGCCCACAGCGTGCGAACGTCAGCCACCAACACCAGCGCCTGAGCAACCCGGTCTTCGAGCAAATCGGCCGAAGGAATGTCATTGGCATCGTCTGATTTACCGAGCGGCAGATTGCCGCGCCTGAAAAACGCGTCCAGTTCGTCGCACAACTTGATCTTGTTGGCCAGACTCAGCTCGATGTTGATACGCTCGATACCGTCGGTGTATTCGGCCATGCGCGGCAGCGGGATCACAACGTCTTCGTTGATTTTGAAAGCATTGGTATGGCGCGAGATTGCGGCCGTGCGCTTGCGGTCAAGCCAGAATTTTTTGCGCGCTTCCGGGCTAATGGCAATGAAGCCCTCACCCTGACGCGAGTTGGCGATGCGCACCACTTCCGAGGTAGCACGCGCCACCGCATCTGCGTCGTCGCCAGCAATGTCGCCAAACAGCACCATTTTCGGCAGTCCGCCATGCTTTTTCGACTTCGTGGCGTAGCCGACGGCCTTCAAGTAGCGGTCGTCCAGATGCTCCAGTCCGGCAAGCACCGCGCCACCGCGCTTTTGCTCGGCGAACATGAAGTCCTTGATCTCGACCATGCTGGGTACGGCGTCTTTGGCGTTGCCGAAAAACTCCAGGCAGACAGTGCGCGTGTGCGCCGGCATGCGGTGAACGATCCACCGCGCGCTGGTGATCAGGCCGTCGCAACCTTCTTTCTGGATGCCGGGTAAGCCGCTCAAAAACTTGTCGGTCACGTCCTTGCCAAGGCCTTCCTTGCGAAATGTCTTGCCGGCGATGTCAAGCCGCTCGGTGCGCACCAGCGTCCTGCCGTCGGCTTCAAAATACCGAAGCTCAAAGCTCGCCAGCTCGGCATCGTGGATCTTGCCCAGGTTGTGGTTTAGTCGCGTGACTTCGAGCCACTGCGAGTCGGGCGTCACCATGCGCCAAGAGGCCAGGTTATCGAGCGCAGTGCCCCACAACACAGCTTTCTTGCCGCCCGCGTTCATCGCAATATTGCCACCGATGCACGACGCTTCAGCCGAAGTGGGGTCCACCGCGAAGACGTAGCCCGCGCGCTCGGCCGCGTCCGCCACGCGCTGCGTCACCACGCCCGCTTCCGTCCACACCGTGGCCACAGGCTCGGCGATGCCGGGAAGCGAGAACATCTCCACCTCGGTCATGGTCTCAAGCTTTTCGGTGTTGATGACCGCCGACTTCCACGTCAGCGGAATCGCGCCGCCGGTGTAGCCGGTGCCGCCGCCGCGCGGCACTATGGTCAGGCCCAAATCGATGCAACCTTTGACGAGACCAGCCATTTCGGCTTCTGTATCAGGCGTCAGCACCACAAATGGGTATTCGACGCGCCAGTCTGTGGCGTCGGTGACGTGAGACACGCGAGACAGGCCGTCGAACTTGATGTTGTCTTTCAATGTCAGCTTGCGCAGCTTGCGTTCGGTCTGCCGGCGTAAGTCGGCGATTTCTTCAAATGACGCTGAAAAAAGGCTGATCGCCTGACGCGCGGCGCGCAGCAGCTCGCCAACGATAGCGTCGCGCTGCGCATCGGCGTCAGGTGTGCGGCGTTTTTCAACTTCGCCCAGGCGATGCTGAAGCGCTTCAACGAGCAATTTGCGGCGCTTTGGATTGCCCTGCAGGTCGTCTTGCAGGTAGGGGTTGCGCTGGACCACCCAGATATCACCCAGCACCTCATACAACATGCGGGCCGAGCGGCCAGTGCGGCGTTCGTCGCGGAGCTGGTTCAGCAAGTCCCACGAGCGCGGACCAAGCAGACGAATGACCACCTCGCGGTCAGAAAACGAAGTGTAGTTGTAGGGAATCTCGCGGATCCGCGCAACATCTGCTTTTGCGTCAACAGAAGAAGTCAATTTTTCAAAGGTGATAGGGGCGTTCATCGTGGCAGACTAGCGGCTTGAACCCAGGGACATACCCGGTATCCAGCGTTAAATTCTGATGTTAACGCAGCGATGCCCCGAAGTGTCTCTGACGGCGCGTTGGCCTCCCAGGAAACCTCCCTTGCCTTGAAACCCGCAAATCGCTTAAATCAACTGTCACAAATGGTTCTTAAACTTGCCGGTCTTTTCACGGTTTTCCAGACCGACCACCGCCCTATTCAGGAGTTTGAATGAAATCCGGTTTCCAACTGTTCAAAATACCCGCCCTAGCCCTGGCAGCCAGTGCCGCATTTGCCCCGCTGACAAGCTTCGGCCAGACCGAAGTCCAGTGGTGGCACTCGATGACCGCCGTCAACGGCGAATGGGTCAACGACCTCGCCGGAGACTTTAACAGCAGTCAGAAGGACTACAAGATCGTGCCAACTTTCAAGGGCACGTACGACGAATCGATGACCGCCGCCATTGCCGCTTTTCGCGCTGGCAATGCTCCCACAATTTTGCAAGTGTTCGAAGTCGGCACCGCCACCATGATGGCCAGCAAGGGCGCTGTGGTGCCGGTGACCAAGGTAATGGCCGATGCAGGACAGAAGTTTGACCCGAAAGGCTACATTTCTGCCGTCGCCGGCTATTACACCGCGCCCAACGGCCAGATGCTGAGCTTTCCTTTCAACAGCTCCACCACGGTTTTTTATTACAACAAGGACGCGTTCAAAGCGGCCGGGCTAGACCCGGAAAAGGCACCGACGACCTGGCCTGAGGTTGCACTTGCAGCGGCCAAACTGAAATCAGCCGGCCATAAATGCCCGTTCTCGACCGCCTGGCAGGGATGGACGCAACTGGAGAGCTTCTCTGCCTGGCACAACGTCGAATTTGCGACCAAATCGAACGGGCTGGCCGGTATGGACGCGCGCATGAAGGTCAATTCGCCGCTGCATGTGCGGCACATTGAAAACCTTGCCAACATGTCGAAGCAGGGCCTGTTCGTCTACAAGGGCCGCGGCAATGTGCCCGAGGCCAGCTTTGTTTCGGGCGAATGCGCCATGATGACCACCTCCACCGGCTTTTACGGCAACGTCAAGGCCAATGCCAAGTTCGATTGGGGCCTGGCACCTTTGCCCTACTATCCCGACGTCCCCGGCGCGCCGCAGAACACCGTCATCGGCGGTGCCAGCCTGTGGGTCATGGCGGGCAAGAAGCCGGACGAATACAAGGGAATAGCGCAGTTTTTCAACTACCTGTCCAAGCCTGAAATACAGGCGGCGACACACCAACGCACCGGCTACCTACCGATCACCACCGCTGCATTCGAGCTTACCGAAAAGTCGGGCTTCTACCAGAAGAACCCCGGCACGGACGTCGGCGTGAACCAGATGATCCGCAAGACCACCGACAAGTCGCGCGGCATACGGCTGGGCAACTATGTCCAGATACGCACCATCGAGGACGAGGAACTCGAGCAGGTCTGGGCCGGCAAGAAGACCGCCAAGGAAGGACTGGACTCCATCGTGCAGCGCGGCAACGAGTTGCTCGAGCGCTTCCAGAAGGCCAACAACAAGGGCTGATCGCAGGCGACCTCAGGCGCACAGGGATGGCCATTTGGAAATGCGCGTAGTTTTTCGATCGTGGTGGCTGCCCTGGGTGCTAATCGCGCCCCAGGTCTTCGTGATCGTCGTGTTCTTCTTCTGGCCGGCCGCCCAGGCCCTGTTGCAGTCGGTCCAGCAGTCGGACGCGTTCGGCACCTCGGTCGAGTGGGTCGGCCTGGAAAACTTCCGCAACCTCTGGAACGACCCGACCTACCTGGCGTCGTTCTACACCACCGCCGTGTTCTCCACGTTGGTGGCGGTGCTGGGCATCGCGATATCGCTGCTGCTCGCGGTGTTCGCCGACCGGGTGGTGAAGGGCACCATGGCCTACCGCACCCTGCTGATCTGGCCCTATGCGGTTGCGCCAGCGGTCGCCGGCGTGTTGTGGCTGTTCATGTTCGCGCCCAGCGTGGGAGTGATCTCGTACTGGCTGCATGCATTCGATATCGATTGGAACCACCTGCTCAACACCAAGCACGCCATGACGCTGGTGGTGATGGCGGCGGTATGGAAGCAGATCTCGTACAACTTCCTGTTTTTCGTGGCAGGCTTGCAGAGCATCCCGAAGTCGCTCATTGAAGCCGCCGCCATCGACGGTGCGCGGCCCTGGCGCCGGTTCTGGACCATCGTTTTTCCGCTGCTGTCGCCGACCACGTTTTTCCTTCTGGTGATCAACATCGTGTACGCGTTCTTCGACACCTTCGCCATCATCGACGCGGCCACGCAGGGCGGACCCGGCAAGGGAACGTCGATCCTCGTCTACAAGGTGTACTACGACGGCTTCAAGGCCATGGACCTCGGTGGCTCGGCCGCGCAATCGGTCGTCCTCATGGTGATCGTGGTCATTCTGACCGTGGTGCAGTTCCGCTTTGTCGAAAAGAAAGTGAACTACTAGTGCCAGAAACCTACAGCAGGCTAGTCCACTGACATGGTCGAGCGCCGTCCCTGGCTGACCGTCCTGTCGCACGCGGTGCTTATGCTGGGCGTGCTCGTGGTGGCGTTTCCGCTGTACCTGACTTTCGTGGCATCCACGCAGACGGTGGACGCGATCATTCATCCGCCCATGTCGCTGCTGCCCGGCACGCATTTTCTGGAGAACTACGCTGCCGCCTGGCGCGGCGGCGGCAGCCGCTTCGGCTCGAGTGCGCCGGTCGGCCAGATGATGATCGTCAGCCTGATCACGGCTCTGGTCATCGCTTTCGGAAAGATCGCCATATCGCTGCTGTCGGCCTTCGCCATCGTCTATTTCCGCTTTCCGTTCCGGATGTTTTTCTTCTGGGCCATCTTCGTGACGCTGATGTTGCCGGTGGAGGTGCGCATCGGGCCGACCTACAAGGTGGTGTCCGACCTGGGCATGCTGAACAGTTTCGCGGGCCTGACGG
>JAYSYB010000312.1:0-1596 GCA_043716775.1 Rubrivivax sp. | reverse complement strand
AGCTTCCCTGAAATGGGTGCGTCCCTGTATGACCTGAGCCCCGTGCCGCACGTGATGCTGCTCGGCGTGGCGATTGCGCTCGGCCCGCTGGCCTGGGTCTGGGTGCGCAACAAGAACGCCGCGCCGTCCCGGCGGCTGCAGGCCCTGACGGTGCTGACCCTGTTCCTCACTTTCGACCTTGTGCTGTTCGGCGCCTTCACGCGCCTGACCGATTCCGGCCTGGGCTGCCCGGACTGGCCAGGCTGCTACGGCAGCGCCAGCCCCGGCGGCGCCCAGGCGCAAATCAGCCAGGCACAGGCGGCGATGCCGACCGGCCCGGTGACGCACGGCAAGGCCTGGATCGAAATGGTCCATCGCTATCTCGCCACCGGCGTCGGCGTGCTGATTGCCACGCTCGCCTTGTCCACGTGGTTGTTGCGCCGCCGCAGCTCCCTTCCGCTTGCGCCCTGGCTGCCATGGCTGACGCTGGCCTGGGTCTGCCTGCAGGGCGCGTTCGGCGCCTTGACCGTGACAATGAAATTGTTTCCCGCCATCGTGACCCTGCACCTGCTCGGTGGCCTGGTGCTGCTGGCTTTGCTGACCGTGCAGGCTGCGGCTTATGCACGCGCAGACGGCCACGCGCCGGTCGAGGTGGATGGCGGCACGCGCAAGCTGCTGTTGATCGCATCTGCGTTGGTGATGGTGCAGGCGGCATTGGGTGGCTGGGTCAGCACCAACTATGCTGTGCTCGCCTGCAACACTTTTCCGGCCTGCCAGGGCAGCTGGTGGCCGGTCATGGATTTCCGCCAGGGCTTCGAACTGTGGCGCGCCCTTGGGCTGACAGGCGCGGGCGAGCAAATCGGCTTCGCGGCACTCACCGCCATCCACTACACGCACCGGCTTGGCGCCTACCTGGTGTTCGTGCTGCTGGCCGCGCTGGCGCTGCGCCTGCATCGCCGGAGCGCGCTCCATTCACAGCGCAACTGGCTGCTCGGCCTGGTGCTGTGGCAGTTCGCGACCGGCGTCACCAATGTGGTGATGGACTGGCCGCTGGCGGCCGCGGTGGCCCACACCGGCGGCGCGGCGGCGATGGTGGTCTTGTTGACGTGGACGCTGTGCCAATTGCGAGTCGTTGCGCAGTTCAGCGGCGCTTCGCAACTTCGTGCGTCGAGGGCCTCGGCATGACGACCGCCATCGAGGTCGGGCGCCAGTTCTACGCGCTGACCAAGCCGCGCGTCGTGCAGCTGATCGTGTTCTGCGCGCTGATCGGCATGGTGCTCGCGGTTCCCGGCGTGCCGAGCCTGGCCGACGTGCGGCTTGCGCTGATCGCTTGCGCCGGCATCTGGCTGGTGGCGGGGGCCGCTGCGGCATTCAATTGCCTGGTGGAAAAGGGCATCGACGCCAAGATGAAGCGCACCGCGTGGCGGCCGACCGCCACGGGGGAGCTCAGCGACCTGCAGGCACTGCTGTTCGCCGGGGTGCTGTGCGGCGCCGGCTCGTGGATTCTTTACCAATGGGTGAATCCGCTCACCATGTGGCTGACGTTCGCCACCTTCGTCGGTTACGCGGTTATCTACACGGTGATCCTGAAGCCGCGCACGCCGCAAAACATCGTCA
>JAYSYB010000311.1:0-1600 GCA_043716775.1 Rubrivivax sp. | reverse complement strand
CCTGCATTGGCTCCTACGCGGTTCTGGAAGGTAACACCCGCATCGGCGCGTACGGCCACCTCGAAGGCCAGTCGGCACTGAGCGACGGAGAGGCGCTGCCGGCCGGGCGCATCTGGAAAGGCTCGCCAGCCTTGGACGCCGGAGCGTTTGAGCTGGCCGGCAGACCTTCGCGGCCAGTAGTTTCGCGGCTGCGCAGCCTGCTTGAAGGCGGTTATTTTGTTCTTGGCGCCCTGCTCATCACCACCTTGTTTTTTCTGCCTGTGTTTCCCAGCTTCATCCTGATCGACTGGATCGACGACAGCGAAAGCTTGACCGCACTAAGCAACAGCGGCTTGGCTTTTCAGCTGGTCATGTATTTTGTGCTGGCCTTTCCGGCCACTGGACTGCTTATTGTCTGCACCGTGCTGCTGTCGGCCGGCATCCGGTGGAGCGTGCTGCCGCGCCTCAAACCAGGCAGCTGGCCAGTGCACAGCAACCTGTACTGCGCCAAATGGCTGGTTAGCCAGATCCAGGAGTCCAGCCTGGCAGTTCTGCATGGCGTGTACGCCACGGTATATGCGCCGCTGTGGTACCGGCTGCTGGGCGCCAAGGTGGGGCGCGATGCCGAGATTTCGTCGGCCCTCGGGCTGGTACCCGACATGCTCACCCTGGGCGATGAAACCTTCATTGCCGATGCGGTCATGCTGGGCGACGAAAGCATCGACGGCGGCTGGATGTCCATGCAGCCGACGGTAATTTCCCGGCGCAGCTTCGTGGGCAACGGCTCGTACATTCCCGACGGCACCACGCTGCCGGAAAACGTGCTGATCGGCGTGCACTCCAGCGCGCCGGCCAATGACCAGATGCAGGGTGGCGACACTTGGCTCGGCTCGCCGCCGATCAATCTGCCCGCCCGCGAGCAAACCAGCGGATTTCCAGAGCATCTGACCTACCGGCCGTCGCAGTTTCGGCGCCTGGCGCGCGGTCTAATTGAAGCCTTTCGGATCGTTGCGCCGCATGCCATCGTGACCGCAGTGGGCTATACGGTGGTCCTGAACACCATGCCACTGGCCGATGCGGGCCAGTGGCGCAGCGTTGTCCTCTACCTCACAGGCGCCGGTCTCTTCTATGGCGTCGGCACCTTCTTTTTCGTCGCCGCCATCAAATGGTCAATGATGGGGCGCTACCGCAAATGCAGCGTGCCGATGTGGACCCCGTTCGTTTGGCTGTCCGAAGGCGTGACCAATCTCTACGAAGGCATTGCCGTGCCGAATTTTCTTCGCTACCTGCGCGGCACGCCCCTGCTGCCGGTGGCGCTGAACTGCCTCGGATGCCGTATCGGCCAGGGCGTGTACCTTGACACGACCGACATGACCGAATTCGACTGCGTCACCATCGGCGACCACAGCGAGCTCAATGGCCTGGCGTGCCCGCAGACCCATCTTTTTGAAGACCGGGTGATGAAGGTTGACCATGTCACCATCGGCAAGCGCGTCTACATGGGGCCGCGCAGCGCGGTGCTCTACAGCGCGGTGGTGGCCGACAATGCCCAGCTTGGCGCACTGACGCTGGTGATGAAAGGCGAATTCATTCCCGCTGCATCGAGTTGGAAGGGTTGCCC
>JAYSYB010000032.1:0-7739 GCA_043716775.1 Rubrivivax sp. | reverse complement strand
AGGTCCTTCATCACCGCATTGCGCACGCGGCGCACGGGCGCCATCGCCATCAGGCCCTTCTTCACGCTCTTGGGGATGAAGCCCATCAGCGCGGCGTTGATGAAGAGGCTCATCTTCGGCGCGTGCGCGGCCTTGCTGAAGATGTCGAGCACGTCGCCGACGCGGTAGCCCACGGGGTCCACCAGGTGGAAGCAGCCGCCACCCGTTTTCACCTGGTGGCTGATGTGGTCGAGCGCGGCCACCACAAAGTCCACCGGCACGATGTTGACGCGCCCGCCCTCCAGCCCCACGGTGGGCATCCACGGCGGCAGGAACTGGCGCATGCGCTGGATTAATTTGAAAAAATAATAGGGTCCGTCGATCTTGTCCATCTCGCCGGTCTTGCTGTCGCCCACCACCATGGCCGGGCGGTACACGGTCCAGGGCTGTTTGCATTCCTTGCGCACGATCTTTTCGCTCTCGTGCTTGGTCATGAAATACGGGTGATCCAGGCCTTCGGCTTCTTCGAACATGTCTTCGCGGAACACCCCTTCGTAAAGGCCGGCCGCGGCGATGCTGCTGACGTGGTGCACGTGGCCTGCGTCCACCGCTTTTGCAAACTCCACCATGTGGCGCGTGCCTTCGACATTGACCTCGACCTGGCTGGCTTCGTCGGCGCTCAGGTCATAGACGGCGGCCAGGTGGTAAAGGTGGTCGACTTTGCCCTTGAGCGCCTTGATGTCGTCTGCACTGACCCCCAGCTTCTTGGCCGTCAAGTCACCCGTGACCGGAATTGCCCGCGCCTTGCTGCCTTTGCTTAAACCCCAGTATTCGTAAAGCGCCGCAAGCTTGCCTTCGCTGCCCGGCCGCACCAGAAAATGCACGGTGGCTCCGCGCCGCGCCAGCAGGGTCTTGACGAGGCGCTTGCCGATAAAGCCAGTGGCGCCGGTGACGAAATAACGCATGCAGATCTCCTGGTCCAGACGGGGCTGGTGTGGGGGCTTGCGGCGGCTTGTTGGGATGCCGATCATCGGCAAGCATAGAGCCGTCTCTCTAGAGTTTTAGGCTGCAGTCCTCAGGGGGGAACCCTATATTTGCGGCCATGGTGTTGGCTGGAGTGGCCTGCGCCGCCGACATCATCCATACCCCCAAGAGGACGAAATCATGGTCAAGAAAATGAAGAGCAGCGCCGAACAGGTGGGCGAACAAGTGGACGAACAAGTCAAGGGCAAGGCGAGCAAGGCCGCCGCCAGCCTGATGGACAGCCAACTGGCCACTTCAGTGAAGGAATCGGCGCAGCAGATCTGGCTGGCCGGCATGGGCGCTTTCAGCAAGGCGCAGGAAGAGGGCAGCAAGGTCTTCGAAGCGCTGGTCAAGGAAGGCACGAGCCTGCAGAAGAAGACGCAGGGTCTGGCTGAAGACAAGCTCAGCGAAGTCACCGGCAAGATGAGCGCCATGGCTGGCACGGTCACGGCCAAGGCCGGCCAGAACTGGGACAAGCTGGAATCGATATTCGAGCAGCGGACCGCCAAGGCCATGAACAAGCTGGGCGTGCCGACGGCCAAGGACGTGGATGCGCTGGTCAAGCGCGTGGACGAGCTGGCCGCTGCGGTGTCCAGGCTGAGCAAGGGTGCACCGAAAGCTTCTGCCAAGGCCGCTGTCAAGAGCGCACCAACGCCGTTCACCCAGGCAGCTGCAAAGCCGGTTGCAAAGCGAGCCGCCAAGCCGGTGGCCAAGGCCCCGGCCAAGCGCGCGCGCAGGACCGGAGCCATCTGAATTTGAAGCAGCCGTTGATGCGGTAACGAAGGGCGCTGCGGCGCCCTTCTTGCTGTTTGTTGCCTTTAAACCATGGTGAAGCAAATGCCTTCAAAAGCGGCCAAGCCCAAGGTCGGCCTGGCGCTGGCTGGCGGCGGCCCGTTGGGCGCCATCTACGAGATCGGCGCCCTGTGCGCGCTGGAAGAAGCGGTGCCGGGGCTGGACCTGAATGCGCTGGACGGTTATGTCGGTGTCTCGGCAGGCGGTTTTGTCGCTGCCGGTCTGGCCAACGGCATGACACCCCGCCAGCTGTGCGCCGCCTTCATCGAAAACGATGGCCCGCGCAGCGACATCGTGCGGCCGAACCTCTTCATCCGTCCCGCGCTGGCCGAATACGCACGCCGTATGGCGGCATTGCCGGGCCTGCTTGCGATGGCCGGTTTCGGCTTCGTCTTCAAGCGCCGTTCGCTGCTGGCGTCGCTGGAGCACCTGGGCCGTGCGCTGCCCACGGGCCTGTTCAGCAGCGCCCCGCTGGAACGCCGGATGCGCAGCCTGCTGTCGGCGCCCGGGCGCAGCAATGACTTCCGGCAGCTTCGGGGCCGCAAGAATGGCGGCCGCCTGGTGCTGGTGGCCACCGACCTGGACAGCGGCGAGACCGCGCCCTTCGGCCTGCCCGGGTGGGACCACGTGCCGATCTCCGAAGCCGTGGCCGCCAGCGCGGCGTTGCCGGGCCTCTTTCCACCGGTGCCGATCAACGGCCGCTGGTATGTGGACGGCGCCTTGAAGAAGACGCTGCATGCCCGCGTGCTGCTTGATATGGGCCTGGACCTGGTGCTGTGCCTGAACCCGCTGGTTCCTTTTGACGCCACCCACGCCGCGCGCGTCGGAAGCCACCGCGTGCTGGGCCAAGCCGACGATCACATCCCGCGCCTGGTGGACGGCGGCCTGCCGGTGGTGCTGAGCCAGACCTTCAGGTCGCTGATCCATTCGCGGCTTGAACTGGGCATGCAGGGCTACGACAGCAGCCACCCGCGCGCTGACATCCTGCTCTTTGAGCCTGACCACCGCGACCCCGCGATGTTCTTGGCCAACACCTTCGGCTACGGCCAGCGCCGCCGCCTGGCCGAACATGCCTACCAGCGCACGCGGGCTGACCTGCGGTCACGCCGCGGCGTGCTGTCCGCCACGCTGGCGCGCCACGGTTTGGTGCTGGACGACGCGGCGCTTGACGACAGCCAGCGCACGCTCATCAAGCTGCGCGGCGCCGCCACCGGCACGCGCGCGGCCCGGGCGCTGCGCCGGCTGGACGAGGTGCTGGATGACTTGCAGCGCCGCCTGGCTGCCAGCCCCTGAAGGCACTGCGGCGAGTACTGCAACCAATGGTGCAATCAGCCATTGCCACCGGCGTTTGCAGCCAGCATTGCACCGCGTGTTCACGCGGGGGATTGCAATGGCAAGGCCACCGAGGCCTCAAGAGCGCCCCCATAGTCACCGATAACGGGGAGTGACTCCCGTTCCTGTTACCCCGCCTTCAACCGTTGCTGCCACTGCCAACGACGCGTCGCCGGTTGACCGCCTCCGCGGCCGCTTGATGGCGCAGTCGCTGGGCCTGCTGCTGGACCGTGCCCCGGGCGCGCGGGAAGTGCTGCCGCATCTGGCCGCACTTGAACTCGGCCTGCTGGAGCAAGGTGCCGGCGCCATCGCACTGGTGCCGCCGCACTGGCTGCAGCGCATCTGTTCGCAGCTGTCGAGCCTGCCCATACCCGAGCAGGACCCGCCGCTGCAGGATCTGATGCAGCGCTTGCTGAAGGCCGTGGCGCCGCAGCGCGACGATGTGGATTGGGCTGCGGGCAGCGATGCCGAACGCACGGTGGTGATCCGTGAAATCAGCCACTCCCAGTTCCTGGCCGCCGAAGCCGAGCAGGCCACCACGCAGGCGATGGCCGACCTTTGAGGCCGCTCAGCCCTCGTGCGTGAAATCGCGCTCGGGCCAACGCCAACGCCAACACCAGCACCAGCACCAGCACCAGCACCAGCACCAGCACCAGCACCAGCACCAGCACCAGCAAGTCTCTACGGACTTGCACGTGCGGGCTCAGCCTAAATAGCGCGCCAGCAGGTGCGCCTTGAAGTGCGCGGGGTTGAGCGTCTCGCCGCTGGCGCGCACCGCCAGCTCGTCGGTGGTCCAGCGGCTGGCCTGGGTCCAGATGTTGTCGCGCAGCCAGTCGAAGACCGGCGCCAGGTCGCCCTGGCCGATGCGCGCGTCCAGGTTGGGGACCGTGCGCCGCATGGCGGCAAACCACTGCGCCGCGTACATGGCGCCCAAGGAATAGCAGGGGAAGTAGCCGAAGAGCGCTTCCGGCCAGTGCACGTCCTGCAGCGGGCCGTTGCTGAAGTTGCCGCGCGTGTCCAGGCCCAGCAGTTCCTGCATCTTGGCGTCCCACAGCGCGGGGATGTCCTCGGGCTCGATTTCGCCTTCAACCAGCGGGCGCTCGACTTCATAGCGCAGGATGATGTGCGCGGGGTAGGTCACTTCGTCGGCATCAACGCGGATCAAGCCGGGCTTCACGCGCGTCATCAGGCGGTGCAGGTTGGCGGGCTCAAAAGCGGGTTGATTTCCAAAAGCCCGCGCAACCAGTGGCGCCAGTTGCTGCACAAAGCCGGCGTGGCTGCCCAGCTGCATCTCGAAGCTCAGGCTCTGGCTTTCGTGCAGCGCCATCGACCGCGCGTCCGACACCGGCTGGCCCAACCAGTCGCGCGGCAGGTTCTGCTCGTAGCGGCCGTGGCCGGTTTCATGCACGGTGCCCATCAGGCTGCCCAGAAAATCGTCTTCGCGGAAGCGCGTGGTCATGCGCACGTCCTCGGGCACGCCACCGCAGAAAGGGTGCGTGCTGACGTCGAGCCGGCCGGCTTCAAAGTCAAAGCCCAGCATGCGCATGACCTGCTCACACAGCACCCGCTGCGCGGGCAGCGGGAAGGGGCCGACGGCGGCCACCATCGGCGCCTGCTCGTCCTGGTGCGCCTGGCGCGCGGTGACCTGCTGGATCAGGCCTGGCAGCCACTGCCGGACCTCTCCAAACACGCGGTCCACGTGGGCGCAGGTCATGCCCGGTTCGAAGCGGTCCATCATCGCGTCGTACTTGCGCACGCCATTCAGTTGCGACAGCAGTTCAGCTTCTTCGCGCCCGGCGGCCAGCACGTCGCGGAAGTTTTCACAGAAGCCCTTCCAGTCGTTGGCCGGGCGCTGCGTGCGCCAGGCGTGTTCGCAGCGCGACGTGGCCATCTGCTGGCGCTGCACCAGGGATTCCGGCAGCGCATTAGACGCGCGCCATTGGCGCCGCATTTCGCGCACGTTGGCGCGCTGAAGGTCGGTCAGCGGCTCTTGTTCGGCGCGCGACAGCTGGTCGGGCAGCTTGGCGTCGGTGCGCATGCGGTGCAACAGCGCGGCCATCTCCGTCAGCGCCGCAGCGCGCGCTTCGTTGCCCTTGGGCGGCATGTTGGCGGCCTGATCCCAACCGGCAATAGACTGCAGGTGCGACAGGCGGTGCAGCCGCGTCCAGGTGCCGGCCAGGTCGTCGTAGCTGGGGGTCTGGGCCAAGGTTGGGGTGGAAGCGGCGGTGTTCATATCGTCCCTGTTCTGCAAATCGCGCAACAGCGAATTCTGCAGCCCGCGCCACCGCCCGGCATCAGGGTGAGAACTGCCCCGGGAAGACCCACAGCAGCGCTGAAGTCATGGTGACGTAGCGCGCAAATTTGCCGATCGCCATGTACAGCACGCAGGGCCAGAACGGCATCTTCAACAGTCCGGCCACGGCGCACAGCGGGTCACCCACCCCCGGCAGCCACGACAGCAGGCAAGCCTTGGGGCCAAAGCGGTTGAGCCACATCAGCGCGCGGGCCTCAAGGCGCTTGTGCTGGATGCGTTCATACAGCGCTTCGGCGCCGTAGCCCATCCACCAGGAGATGGCGCCACCCAGCGTGTTGCCGGCGGTGGCGACCAGAATCGCTGGCCAGAAAAGACCGGGGTTGATCTTGATAAGGCCAAAGACCACCGGCTCACTGCCCAGCGGCAACAGTGTGGCCGAGATCGTCGCGACGACGAAGACGGTTGAAAGCCCGAACTGCGGCAGTGCCAGCGCGGTGATCAGTGATTGGATCCAAGTCTCCATCGGTCGATTGCATTATGGACACGCGCTGCGGGCCCCTTGGGCAGCGGGTCCGTACGCGTCCGTGCAGGTGCGTGCAGAGGGCCGCCGCTATACTCCTGCCTCTTTTTTCAGCAGCTGCCGTCGATCGCTGCACCGCCTTTCCAGCGACTTTTTTCTGCCATGCGAATCGGTTCCCTTGAACTCCCGAACAACCTCTTCGTCGCCCCCATGGCCGGGGTGACGGATCGCCCTTTCCGCATGCTGTGCAAGCGGCTGGGTGCGGGTTATGCGGTGAGTGAAATGGTGACCAGCAAACGTGAACTCTTCCGCTCGCTCAAGACGTCCCGCCGCGCCGACCATGCTGGCGAAGGCCCGCCCATCGCCGTGCAGATCGCCGGTGTGGACGCGGCCGAAATGGCCGACGCCGCGCGCTACAACATCGACCGCGGCGCTCAGGTCATCGACATCAACATGGGCTGCCCGGCGAAGAAGGTGTGCAACGTCTGGGCCGGTTCGGCCCTGATGCAGAACGAGCCGCTCGCGCTGGCGATCATCGAAGCCGTGGTCGCCGCCGGTGCCGCGCGCCATGTGCCGGTGACGCTGAAGATGCGCAGCGGCTGGTGTGCAAATGAGCGCAACGCGCTGCGTCTGGCGCGCGCTGCTGAAGCGGCCGGGGTGCAGATGGTCACCGTGCACGGCCGCACGCGTGAGCAGGGTTACGGCGGGCAGGCTGAATACGACACCGTGGCGGCCGTGAAAGCCGCGCTGCGCATTCCGGTGGTGGTCAGTGGCGACATCGATTCGCCACAGAAAGCCCGCGACGTGCTGCAACGCACCGGCGCCGACGCGCTGATGATCGGCCGCGCCGCGCAAGGCCGCCCGTGGATCTTCCGCGAGGTGGCGCACTTCCTGGCCCACGGCACGCTGCTGCAAGCGCCGCCGGTGCGCGACGTGCAGCGCTGGCTCACCGAACACCTGCTGGACCACCACGCTCTGTACGGCGAAACCACCGGCGTGCGCAGCGCGCGCAAGCACATCGGCTGGGCCGTGAAGGCGCTGCCAGGCGGCGAAGAATTCCGCGCCACCATGAATTTGATCGATGACTGCCGAGAGCAGATCGACGCCGTGGGCCGCTACTTCGACGCACTGGCCGACCGCCACACGCTGCTGCCGGATGCGCTTGATACACCCGCTGCGGCCAACGACCCCCTGCAGGCTATCGCCGCATGAACGTGCAGGGCTGCGTGAAGGCGCCCCGGTGAGCCGAAAGGCCATCGACGACTGCGTCCGCGCCAGCGTGGAGCAGTACCTGCTTGACCTGCGCGGTGCCGAGCCCGGCGCGCTGCACGACCTTTTCATCGGCGCCGCCGAAAAGCCCTTGCTCGACGTGGTGCTGCGCCACGCCGAAGGCAACCAGAGCCGTGCTGCTGAATGGCTCGGCATCAACCGCAACACCTTGCGGCGCAAGCTGCTGGATCACAAGCTCATCAAATGAAGACTGCGCTCATTTCCGTTTCCGACAAAACCGGCATCGTCGAATTCGCGCGCGAACTGGCGGCCCTGGACATGCGGCTGTTGTCCACCGGCGGCACCGCGCGGCTGCTGGCTGACGCCGGTCTGAAGGTGACCGAAGTGGCTGAAATCACCGGCTTCCCGGAAATGCTGGATGGCCGCGTGAAGACGCTTCATCCGCGCATCCACGGCGGCCTGTTGGCCCGCCGAGATCTGCCCGAACACATGGCCGCCTTGGCAGCGCAGGGCATCGGCACCATCGATCTGCTGATCGTCAATCTCTACCCATTTGCCAAAGCCACCGCGCGCGCCGACTGCACGCTGGAAGACGCCATCGAGAACATC
>JAYSYB010000310.1:0-5144 GCA_043716775.1 Rubrivivax sp. | reverse complement strand
ACCTTCCTCAGCCTGCTGGTGATTCCGGTGCTCTTCACCTACGTCGATGACGGCATCCAGCTGCTGCAGCGCGTGGTACGGCGTGGCCGTGTGCCGGCTGCGGCTGCAGTGGCGCAGGAGGCCGCACGCGGTGTTGGATGGTGAAGAAATGGCACTGCGGTTTCGACGACGCAAAGCCGCCTTCAATGAGACCTTTGCTGAACAAGCCGGTCTACTTTGTCGCCGAAGTTGCAGCCTTTCTCGCGCGCCAAGCGCCGGGCGAAGTGCTGGGCTCGTGGGCTGACGTTGCCGATACCCGGCCGTTGTTCGCCGATCCGGTTGGGCTCAAGGCCCGCGCGCCTTCACCACCGCATAGCGCTCCAGCGTGCGCAGCCGCGCAACGTCGTGTGCCACCACAGGGGCCGGGTAGCTGCCGCCCGCTGCACCAATCGTCACGCCCGCTGCGGCCAAGTCCACCGGCCGCGCCAGCCAGGGCGCGTGGATCAGCGCGTCGGGCAGCTTCGCAAGCTCGGGCAGATAGCGGCGGATGAAGCGGCCCTGGGCGTCAAACTTTTCACTTTGGCTGACAGGGTTGAAGATGCGGAAATACGGCTGCGCGTCGCAGCCCGATGACGCCGCCCACTGCCAGCCGCCGTTGTTGGCGGCCAGGTCAAAGTCGTTCAGGTGCAGCGCAAAGTAGGCCTCGCCGCGGCGCCAGTCGATACCCAGGTCTTTGGTCAGGAAGCTGGCCACCACCATGCGCAAGCGGTTGTGCATGTAGCCGGTCTGGTTGATCTGGTGCATGGCCGCGTCTACCAGCGGGTAGCCGGTGCGGCCTTCGCACCAGGCCTTGAAAAGTGCGTCGGCGGCCTTGCCGTGGTCCCACTTGATGCGGTCGTAATCCGGCTTGAAAGAGCCGCTGACGACACGCGGATGGTGGTGCAGCACCTGGTGGTAAAAGTCGCGCCAGATCAGTTCTGACAGCCAGACTTCGGCGCCGCGTGAGGCCGCTTCGCGGCGCTGGTGCGCTTCACGCGCCAGGCGGCGGACCGATACGGTGCCAAAGCGCAGGTGCGTGCTCAGGTAGCTTGGGCCCTTGATGGCGGGGAAGTCGCGCGTCTCGTGATAGTCGTCGATGCGGTCCAGAAAGTCGGCCAGCAGTTCCTGCCCACCGGCAGGGCCGCTGGGCAGGCGCAGCTGGTGCAGGTTGGTGGGCTCGAAGCCCAGCGACTGCAGCGTGGGCACACCCGACTCACCGGCCGGGCGCGGCGCCAATGCCGATGCGTGCCTGGCCACCGGGTAGGCCGACAGATAGAAGGGTTCGCACTTCTTCAGCCAGGCGTTCTTGTACGGCGTGAAGACCGAAAAAGCGCCGCCGCTTTGTGTCAGCACCTCGCTGCGCTCGAACACCACGTGGTCCTTGCTGGTGTGCAGCACCACGCCGGCGTTGGCCAGCAGGCCGCGCACCTTCGCGTCGCGCGCCAGCGCTGCGGGCTCGTCGTCGTGGCTGGCGTAGACGGCCTGCACATGCAGGCTCGCGGCCAGCGCCGGAATCTCTTCATGCGCAGCGCCGTGGCGCACCATCAGCCCGGCGCCTTCAATGCCATGCGACGCCGCCAGCGCCCGCAATTCGGCATCGACGCCGACGAGGCTGTCGCGGATGAATTCCACCCGCCGGTCAGCCCGGGGCAGGGCGTCGAGAATGTCACGGTCAAAGACAAACACACACCACACCTGGCGCGCGGCGCGCAGTGCGTGGTGCAGCGCGGCGTGGTCTTCCACACGCAGGTCGCGGCGCAGCCACACCAGGGCGCGGTCCAGGGGTTTGTCCAGGGGCAGTTTTTCCATGGTCGGTAGTGTGCGTCACACCCTAGAATCCCAGCCATGGCATCGGCTCCGCGCATCGACCTCACCAACCAGTTCCTCATTGCGATGCCGGGCATGGCCGATGGAACCTTTGAGGGCACGGTGGTGTACCTGTGCGAACACACCGAAAACGGCGCGCTGGGCCTCGTCATCAACAAGCCCATCGACATCAAGCTGAAGAATCTGTTCGAGAAGGTTGAACTGAGGTTGGACCGCCACGAACTGGGTGAACAGCCGGTGTACTTTGGTGGCCCGGTGCAGACCGAACGCGGCTTTGTGCTGCACGAAAAACGTGCTGAAGGCGCGGTGCAGTACAGCTCCACAATGTCGATCCGTGGCGGGCTGGAAATGACCACCAGCAAGGACGTCCTGGAAGCCCTGGCCGATGGCAGCGGCCCGCCCAGGGTGCTGGTGACGCTGGGCTACAGCGGCTGGGAAGCCGGGCAACTGGAAGACGAACTGGGCCGCAACGGCTGGCTGACGGTGGATGCCGACCCGGCGGTGATTTTCGACACCCCCATCGAGCTGCGTTACGACCGCGCCGTGGGCCTCCTGGGCATTGACCCGCGCATGCTGTCGCAAGAGGCCGGGCATGCCTGATTGCATGCCTGATTGCATGCATGAGCGGGCTTGCTGTCCCGTCTCGCCGCACCATGCCGTCCCGCAGCTTTTTATCCTTTGATTTCGGCACACGCCGCATTGGCGTGGCCGTCGGCAACACGCTGCTCAAGCAGGCGCAACCGCTGAAGACGGTGGCCGCCCAGGGCGATGCACGTTTCGCGGCGGTGGCGGCGCTGGTTGACGAATGGCAGCCCGACGCGCTGGTGGTTGGCGTGCCTTTTCACCCCGACGGCGCCGAGCACGAGAACACCCTTCGCGCCCGCCGCTTTGCGCGCCAGCTGCAGGGCCGCTTCCACCTGACCGTGCATGAAGTGGACGAGCGCTACACGACCACCGAGGCGCTGGCGTTGGGCGCTGCAGACAAGGACACAGACGCGGTTGCGGCCGCGCTGATCCTGGACCAGTTCATGCGCGCGCTGCCGCAAGACCTGGGGGACGAAAGCGATGCTTGAGTTGGACGCCGAATCTCTTTATGCAGAACTGCGCCAGGGTGTGCGGATGCTGCTGCAGCCAGGTGCTGCGCTGGTCGGCATCTGGAGCGGCGGCGCCTGGCTCGCAGAACGCCTGCAGCGTGACCTCGACCTGCCGGGAGGTGACAAGGGTTACGGCGTCATCAGCAGCATGCTGCACCGCGACGATTTTTCCGAGCGCGGCCTTGCTGCAGGCACCGGTGCCGGGTCTCGAATGACCCGCCTGCCCTTTGCCATCAACGGCTGCCACATCGTGCTCATCGACGACGTGCTCTACACCGGGCGCACCATTCGTGCAGTGGTGAATGAGCTCTTCGACTTCGGCCGCCCGGCCAGCGTGGCGCTGGCCGTGCTGGTGGACCGCGGCGGGCGTGAGCTGCCCGTGTCGGCCGCCTTTGCCGCTGCCAAGATCGTGCTGCCGGCTGCGCAGCGGTTGTCGCTGACCAAAGGCGACAGTGGCGCCTTCGCCTTCAGCGTGCGAGAGGCCGCCTGATGCTGTCGCGCCGCAACCCGCAGCTCAACGCCCATGGCGAGCTGATCCACCTGCTGTCCATCGAAGGCCTGCCCAAGGCCGTGCTGACGCAGATTCTGGACACCGCCGGTACCTTCCTGAGCGTCAATGACCGTGACGTGAAGAAGGTGCCGCTGCTGCGGGGGAAAAGTGTCTTCAACCTGTTCTTCGAAAACAGCACACGCACCCGCACCACTTTCGAGATTGCAGCCAAGCGGCTGTCGGCCGACGTCATCAACCTCGACATCGCGCGCAGCAGCACGGCCAAGGGCGAAAGCCTGCTCGACACCATCGCCAACATGTCGGCCATGCACGCCGACATGTTCATCGTGCGCCATGCAGAAAGCGGCGCGCCGTATCTGATTGCGCAGCATGTGGCGCCGCATGTGCATGTGATCAATGCCGGCGATGGGCGCCATGCGCACCCCACGCAGGGGCTGCTGGACGCATACACCATCCGCCACTTCAAGAAAGACTTCACGCAGCTGACGGTGGCCATCGTCGGCGACATCGTTCATTCACGCGTGGCGCGGTCCGACATCCATGCGCTGACGACGTTAGGCGTGCCAGAAATCCGCGCCGTCGGCCCGAAGACGCTGGTGCCGGGCGACCTGGCTGCCATGGGCGTGCGGGTCTGCCACCGCATGGAAGACGGCATCAAGGACGCCGACGTGATCATCATGCTGCGGCTGCAGAACGAACGCATGAGTGGCGCGATGCTGCCGAGCGCTGGCGAGTTCTTCAAGAGCTACGGCCTGACGGCGGAGAAGCTGGCGCTGGCCAGGCCCGACTGCATCGTGATGCACCCGGGGCCGATCAACCGCGGCGTCGAGATTGACTCGGCGGTGGCGGATGGCAGCCATTCGGTGATCTTGCCGCAGGTGACGTTCGGCATTGCCGTCCGCATGGCGGTGATGAGCACGATTGCGGGGAATCAAGCGTGAAAATCCTCATCCGCAACGGCCGCGTCATCGACCCGGGATCGGGCCGCGACGAGGTCACCGACATCGCCATCGCATCAGGCCGCATCGTCAGCATCGGCCACGTGCCTGACTTCCAAGCTGAGCGGACCATCGACGCCAGCGGCCTGGTCGTCGCACCCGGCCTGGTGGACTTGGCCGCGCGGCTGCGCGAACCGGGGCAGGAACACGAAGGCATGCTTGAAAGCGAGCTTGCCGCGGCAGCAGCCGGCGGCGTCACGAGCCTCGTCTGCCTGCCCGACACCGACCCCGTTCTGGACGAACCCGGCCTCGTCGAGATGCTGAAGTTCCGCGCCCGCAAGCTGTCGCGCTGCAGGCTCTTTCCGCTGGGCGCGCTGACGCGCAAGCTCGAAGGCGCCACGCTGACCGAGATGGTCGAACTGACCGAATCCGGCTGCGTCGGCTTCTCGCAGGCCGACGTGGCGTTGACCGACACGCTCGTCATGCTGCGTGCGCTGCAGTACGCCGCCACCCACGGCTATACCGTGTGGCTGCGGCCGCAGGACGCGGCTTTGGGCACGGGCGTGGCGGCGCAGGGCGCAGTAGCCACGCGCCTGGGGCTGTCGGGCGTGCCGGTGATTGCAGAGACGATTGCGTTGAACACGATCTTCGAACTCGTGCGGGTGACGAATGCGCGGGTCCACCTGTGCCGCCTGTCCAGCGCGGCCGGTGTGAAGCTGTTGCGCGCGGCCAAGGCCGAAGGGCTGCCGGTGACGG
>JAYSYB010000309.1:0-5145 GCA_043716775.1 Rubrivivax sp. | reverse complement strand
GTGCGCAGCCGTTTGCCCCAGAACACCTGATTGCGGCCGTTCAATAGGACGATGCCGACGTTGGGCCTGAAGCCTTCCCGGTCGAGCATAATCAGACCT
Organism: Rubrivivax sp.; assembly: GCA_043716775.1. Lineage (GTDB taxonomy): Bacteria > Pseudomonadota > Gammaproteobacteria > Burkholderiales > Burkholderiaceae_C > Rubrivivax. Next base: position 5,046 of record JAYSYB010000309.1, on the reverse strand, counting down.
CTAATTTGTGACTGATTTCATTATTGCACCGGCACTGTGCGGCGCGCGAATCCTCGCTAACCCGCATGGGCATGAGCCCCCACTCCTGGGGGTTATCTGGCTGTCCATGCGGGCCGCACCAGGCCAGCAACACCCATACGGTGCTCCGGTGCGCAAAGGCCCATGAAAGCATCTGCTACCTTCTTCTCCACGCTCAAGGAAGCGCCCGCTGACGCTGAAATCGCCAGCCATCGGCTGATGATGCGGGCGGGTTTCATCAAGCGCTTGGGCGCAGGCATCTACAGCTACATGCCGCTCGGTTTGCGTGTGATTCGCAAGGTCGAGCACATCATTCGCGAAGAGATGAACCGCGCCGGTGCCGTCGAATTGCTGATGCCTGTGGTGCAGCCCGCAGAGCTATGGCGCGAGTCCGGCCGCTTCCAGGCCTACGGCCCTGAGCTGCTGCGGCTGAAGGACCGGCACGACCGCGACTTCATCATCCAGCCCACCAGCGAAGAAGTCATCACCGACATCGCGCGCCAGGAACTGCGCAGCTACAAGCAACTGCCGAGAAATTTCTACCATATCCAGACCAAGTTCCGTGATGAACGCCGACCGCGCTTTGGCGTGATGCGCGGGCGCGAATTCACGATGAAGGATGCGTATTCCTTCGACCGCGATGTCGCGTCGGGCCGTCGCAGCTACGACGCGATGCGCACCGCCTACGCCGCCATCTTCGACCGCATGGGCCTGCAGTACCGGGCGGTAGCCGCCGACACGGGTGCCATCGGTGGCGACGTGTCGCAAGAATTCCAGGTGATTGCCGACACCGGCGAAGACGCCATCGTCTATTGCCCCACCAGCGACTACGCGGCCAATATCGAACTGGCCGAAGGCGTCGCGCTGTTGGCCGCGCGCAGTGCCCCGACCCAAGCTCTTGCCAAGACGCCCACGCCGGGCAAGAGCACGTGCGCCGACGTGGCCGCACTGCTCGGCTTGCCGCTGTCGCAGACCGTCAAGTCGCTGGTCATGGCCACCGACGAGACGAGCGAAAAAGGCGAGATCGTCAAGACCACCGTCTGGCTGCTGCTGCTGCGCGGTGACCACGACCTGAACGAGATCAAGGCTGCCAAGGTGCCGGGTTTGAACAACGGTTTCCGCTTCGCCAGCGGCGCCGAGATCGATGCCCACTTTGGCTGCAAACCCGGCTACCTGGGCCCGCTGCAGGTGAAGCAGCCCGTGCGCGTGGTGGCCGACCGCACCGTGGCGCTGATGGCCGACTTTGTCTGCGGCGCCAACGAACCCGACTTGCACTACATCGGCGTCAACTGGGGCCGTGACCTTCCCGAACCCGGCGCGGTGGCTGACCTGCGCAACGTCGTTGCCGGCGACCCGTCGCCCGACGGCAAGGGCGTGCTCGCCATCCAGCGTGGCATCGAAGTGGGCCACGTCTTCCTGCTCGGCACCAAGTACAGCCAGCCGATGAAGGCAACCTACCTCGACGAAACCGGCAAGCCGCAGGTCATGGTCATGGGCTGTTACGGCATTGGCGTGACGCGGCTCTTGGGCGCGGCGATCGAACAGAACCACGACGATCGCGGCATGATCTGGCCGACATCGATGGCGCCGTTCTCGGTGGTCATCTGCCCCATCGGCTATGAACGCAGCGCCGAAGTGCAGCTTGCGGCCGACAAGCTGCATGACGAGATTGCCGCGCTCGGCATCGACGTGGTGCTCGACGACCGCGGCGAACGCCCCGGCGCCATGTTTGCCGACTGGGAACTTATCGGCGTGCCGCTGCGGGTCGTCATCTCCGACCGCGGCCTGAAGACCGGCACGCTGGAAGTGCAGGGCCGGCGTGAAAGCGCGGCCACGGCGGTGCCGTTGGCGGACGTGGTGGCGGTCGTGAAGGCGCGTCTGACGGCATGACGCTGGCTCGCCGCGTGCTGCTGGGCGCACCGCTGGCGTTGTGCCTGCCGCGTGCGCAGGCCGGCGCGCAGGTGGAGGAACCGCTGGCTGACGCGGTGCGCACGGCGCTGGCTGCGTCCGTGGCCGAAGCCGCACCGCCCAAGCCGCGCTTTGACAAGCTGGAAGATCGCCTGGCCTACCTGCGTTGGCTGGGCGTCACCAGTGAAAAGCTCAAGCGCCGCAAGGCTGACCACCACACGCGCATCGAATTTCTTGAAACCGCCTGGTACGAAAGCCGACGCGCCGGGCTGGAGACTGCGCTGGTGCTTGGGCTGGTGCAGGTGGAAAGCGGCTTTCGCAAGTACGCCATCAGCAGCGCCGGGGCGCGGGGCTACATGCAGGTGATGCCTTTCTGGGCGCGCGTGATCGGTGACGGTGACCCACGTCGCCTCTTCCACCTGCAGACCAACCTGCGCTTCGGCTGCGTCATCTTGCGCCATTACCTGGAGCGCGAGCGCGGCGATCTGTTCCTGGCTTTAGGCCGCTACAACGGCAGCCGTGGCCGGGCCGAGTATCCGGATGCGGTGTTCGCCTGCAGGCGCCAGTGGCAGGGTCAGCCTGTCTAGCGGGTAGTGCCGAGCGACTCAGCCCTTGCCCAGCAACTGCTGCAGTTCACCCGACTGGTACATCTCCATCACGATGTCCGAACCACCTACAAATTCGCCGCCCACGTAGAGCTGGGGAATCGTCGGCCACTGCGCATAGTCCTTGATGCCCTGGCGCACGTCTTCGTCTTCCAGCACGTTGAAGGTTTTCAGGTCGCTGACGCCGCATGCCTTCAGCACTTGAATCGCGCGGCCGGAAAAACCGCACTGCGGGAACTGGGCGTTGCCCTTCATGAAGAGCATCACGCGGTTGCCCTTGACCAATTCATCAATGCGCTGCTGCACGTCGCTCATGGTTTCTATCCTGAAAATCCGAAGTGCGCGAGTATGCGGCAAGCCAATCGGCGTGGCGTCGGCGGGGCTTCTAGAACGCGTACCGCAAGCCCACCTGCAGCACGGGCGACAAGCGCAGTTCGCGCCAGGCCTTGTCCTTGCCTTGGTTACCGAAGATGGCACGCCCCACGGCGCCCGCTGCCGAGGGCTGTTCTGCCACCCAGCCCAGGTCCGCGGTGACCGACAACACGTCCCACCAGGCCGCGCTGGTGAACCCCAACCCCAGGTACGGCACGGTGCCTGCCGATTCAATGACTGGCGTGGCGGAAAAACCGCTGGCCTGGACGGTGAGCCCGACCCGCGAACCCGCTGCAGCAGACAGCAAGGGAGCGCCGCCCGTGTTGCCGATCATCAGGCCGCCGCTGGCGCGAAAGCTGCCGAAGGCGGGCTTGGCGAAGTAGTAGTCGCCCAAAAGCGCGCCGCCTTGCCAGCTGAGCGGCGTGGCGCTGCCTTCGAGCAGGCGTGACAGGCCGAGCGGCGACACCGATGCGGTCTGCACCGCAATGCGCGCCTGCCACTGCGGCCACAGCGAGTCGGCGGGTGGTGTGACCAAGCCCTGACCCGCTGCGGCGACCATGGGCAGCGATGCCAACAAGATGCTGGAGCAGATGCTGAAGCTGACGGCACGGACCTTCATCTCAACCTCCAGTGTGGCGTGACGGGGCCCACGATCATGCGCCGCAGCGGGGGATTCGGCATCAGTCAATTGAGCATCTCTGCGGAATGCTATGTTTACCGCGGCCCAGGTGGCATTAGTTTGCAGCTGGCCAGGCCGCCCCGGTGCAGCGTGGCAGATCAGCCAGATCGTGGCGGGTCTGCGGCAGACCGAAGCCGCAGCTGCGCAACAGTGACTGCACGGCGTGGGCTTGGTCGTGGCCGTGTTCCAGCAGCAGCCAGGCACCGGGCAGAAGATGGCCGGGTGCGCCGTGGATCAAAAGGCGCAACGCGTCCAGGCCGTCGGCGCCGGAGCTCAGCGCCAGCGGCGGTTCGTGCGCCAACGCCGCCAGGTGCGGGTCGCCCGCTGCAATGTAGGGTGGGTTGGACACCGCCAGCCCGAAGCGCGCGCTGCCCGCGGCGGCCCACCAGTCGCCTTGCGACAGCCGCAGCGGCAGTGCGTGGCGCTGCGCATTGGTGCGGGCGACGGCCAGCGCGTCCGCGCTCGCGTCCGTGGCCAGCAGATGGATGTCGGGCCGTGCCCGCAGCAGCGCCAGCGCGATGGCGCCGCTTCCGGTTCCCAGGTCGATGGCGGTTGGCGCCGGTGCGGTTTGCATGCATTCCAGCGCCCAGCGCACCAACACTTCGGTCTCTGGTCGCGGCACCAGCACGGCGGGTGTCACCTGCAGCACCAGGCTGCAGAACTCGCGTTCGCCGGTCACATAGGCCAGCGGTTCGCCGCCAGCCCGGCGCGCCAGCAAGGCTGGCCACGCCGACAGCGCTGCGGCGGGCAGCGCGTCGTCGTCATGCGCCAGCAACCAGGTGCGCGGGCGGGACAGCAGGTGGCACAGCAGCCACTGCGCGTCCAGCCGGGCGACGCCTGCGGCGCGGGCCTGGGCCAGGGCTTCGCGGATGCGCACCGGGGCTTCAGCCGCTGCCGGCTTCCAGTTGCGCCAGCTGTTCGGCCGCGCGTGCTGCGGTTAGCGCCGCCACGACATCACCGAGGTCGCCGTCCATGATCTGCGACAGCTTGTAAAGCGTCAGGTTGATGCGGTGGTCGGTCAGCCGCCCCTGCGGGAAGTTGTAGGTGCGGATGCGGTCGCTGCGGTCACCGCTGCCGATCAGTCCCTTGCGTGTGGCGGCTTCCTTGGCGGCGCGCTCGTTGCGGTCCTTGTCGCGCAGGCGCGCGGTCAGCACCGCTAAAGCCTTGGCCTTGTTGCGGTGCTGGCTGCGGTCATCCTGGCATTCCGCCACCAGGCCCGTCGGCAGGTGGGTGATGCGGATCGCGCTGTCGGTCTTGTTGATGTGCTGCCCGCCCGCGCCGCTGGCGCGGAAAGTGTCGATGCGCAGGTCCGCCGGGTTGAGGTTGACCTCTTCGGCTTCGTCGGCCTCGGGCATCACGGCCACGGTGCAGGCACTGGTGTGGATGCGGCCCTGGCTCTCGGTGCTGGGCACACGCTGCACGCGGTGGCCGCCGGACTCGAAGCGCAGCTGCTCATAGACGCGG